>JBKPNP010000972.1:0-1834 GCA_046732775.1 Acidobacteriota bacterium | reverse complement strand
AACCTCAGGGTGACGCAGGCGGGCTTGCCCCCGCCGCTTCTCTCAGTTGCAAGGTGAATAAAGTCCCGCCACCATCCTGCTTCTGCCACGAAATATCGGCGCCGATTAAACTTGCCCGGGCACGCATGTTTGCGAGTCCGCGCCCCTGAAGGTTCACCGGCTGGTCGGGCTCAAAGTGTTTCCCATTGTCGGTTAGTTGCAAAACAAAATCACCGCTCTCAGTTACTCCGACTTCCATGCGCACGCGGGTCGCGCCGGCGTGCCGCCAAATGTTACTGACTGCCTCCTGCACCATGCGATAGATTTGCATCTGCACATTCGCTGGAAGCTGCGCCTGTTCTTCCAGCGACTCATCGCAAATGAACTCATACTCGAAACGGCGATCGGCGGGCGCATCGTGCACCGCATGTGACAACGCAAACTCCAGTGCCGCCGCGAAGCCAACATTCTGCAATACGGACGGGCTCAAGTCTTCACAGATTCGCCTCACCTCCTGCGAGATTGATTCGATCTCGGTGCGCAGCAGCGCGCGATCGAGTGGTTTACCTCCCGCGGTAGCCGGCGGCTGATCGCTTAACAGCAAAAGATGACGCAAGTCCGCAAGCGTTTGATCGTGCAGGTCCCGCGCAATGCGACGCCGTTCGCGCTCGGCTTCGTTCGCCAGATTCAAACGCGCATCGGCCAGCTCGTTGTTCGCCGACACGAGAGCGGCGCTGGTGCGCGCAATGCGGCGTCTTTCGAGGATCGCCCACAGCAATGCGAGCAGCGCGAGCGCCAAGAGAATTGCTAGCGCAGTTGAGGTCCAGGGAAACGGCGCTTTGGCGATGGTCAGCTCAAACGTGAGCGGCTGCGAGGCCACCAGGTCTTTGCTGAAGGCGCGTGCAGTTACGCGATATTTCCCCGGCTTCAATCCTTCCATCGTGAATTGAGACTCGCGCGACAACTTCTTCTTGATGATGGCCCCGTTTTGATCGAGCAGAGTGAACGCATACTGGAATTGCTCCGGGAACGTGCGACTGCTTACCGCCACCACGTCGAGCAGCAAACTATTTTGCGGATATTCCAGATAGAGTCCTGACTGCAACTCGGCCGCCGGGTGAACTCGTTTACTGATGACGCGGCTTACCGAAAGCGACGGCGCAACGGTGCCGGGTTGATAACGGGCGATACCGCGACTCGTTCCGATCAATAGAGACTCAACTGCGTTTGGTTTCGCCTGGGTCTTTACGGCGAAAACATTTTGCGAAGGCAGTCCCTGTTCAGCGTCGATTTGCGCCACCACCGGCCCAACCTGATCGTCGAGTTTGATTTTTAGTAGCCCCGCGCCACTGGTCGCGCACCACAGCTCGTTTTGCTGGTTATCAACCGGAGCGGACAGAAATCGCGCCTCGAAACCTGGCGCCGCGAGCACACACTCGCTTTGCGGCCGGCAAAAGTAAACGCCGCGGTTCGTCGCAAACCACAAGGTTTTGTCCGGCGTCGATTGAATTGAACGCACCGTGGTGCCCTTCAACTTTTCAAATGCAGCAGCGGGTTTTACCTCAGTGCCGTCATAGCTAAAGACGCCATCGGTGGCCGTGCCGATCAGTAGTTGCCGATCGCCGTCGGCGAATAAGGAGATGACGTCGCGCGGTATTGTCGAGTTTGCGTTCCAAATGTTAACTAAACGGTTGGCGTCGAATTTCTCAACCCCGCGTCCAAAGCTGGCAATGTACGAGGTGAGGCGAAACTGCGTGATCGCACGAATGCTTCCCACCGCATCTGCATTACCCGAACTCGATTCGAACCGCCCGAAACTGAGCGACTCGACATTTGTGTCGCGGGTGATTTGTGG
>JBKPNP010000971.1:0-1288 GCA_046732775.1 Acidobacteriota bacterium | reverse complement strand
GTCGGCGGCGGCTCCCCCTGTTTCTTCCCCGTCAGGTGGCGCGAATAGTTTTCGATGCCGCGGCAAAACCCCATCTCTTTGATCAACTCGAGGTCAAACATGGTGCGCTGATGCAGCCGTTGTGCTTCCAGCAGTTTGCCTTCGTTGATTAACTTCGGCTCCCACCAATCAAGCTCGTCCTTGATGGATTTCAGCGCGCGCTTGATGGTCGGCCTGGACATTACATAGTGGCTTTTCGGATAGATTGGTACACGGCTGTCATTTTTCTTAATGACTTCGCCGAGCAGCGGATCGATTGTCGAAATCGATTCGACCTCATCGCCCCACAGTTCAATGCGAAACGCCTGATCCTGATAACTCGGGTACAGCTCCACCACGTCGCCACGAACACGAAACGTTCCACGTTGGAAGTTCACGTCGGAACGCTCGTATTGCAGCTCGACCAGCCGTTGTAACAATGTTTCGCGTTTCATTCGCGTGCCGGGTTCGAGAAACAGCAACATGCCGTAGTAAGCATCCGGATCGCCAAGACCGTAGATGCAGGAAACGCTGGCGACTACGATTACGTCACGACGTTCAAATAACGCGCGGGTCGCGGACATGCGCAGGCGGTCGATCTCCTCGTTTACGATCGCTTCCTTTTCGATGTAAACGTCCCCAGCCGGCATGTAAGCTTCGGGCTGGTAGTAGTCGTAATAGGAAACGAAATACTCGACAGCGTTCTCGGGAAACAACGATTTGAATTCCTGGTATAGCTGCGCCGCGAGGGTTTTGTTGTGCGCCAGAACCAGCGTGGGACGCTGCGTTTTCTGAATGACGCTGGCGATGGTAAAGGTCTTGCCGCTGCCGGTAATGCCGAGCAGGACCTGGTCTTTTAGCCCCTCGTTGAGGCCGCGCGCGAGTGTCTCGATCGCCTGAGGCTGATCGCCTTTTGGCTGGTAAGTCGAATGAAGTTTGAAAGCCATTGGTTAGTGAATAGTAAATCGTAAATAGGAAATAGTGAAAAGCGGCGCGGGCGAGTGATGAGTAATGAGTGATGAGCAAAACGGCGAGCCGACGTGGGCCGATTATTCAGAACCGGGAGCGGTAGCGACCGGGTCGCGTCGGCAAAACTCAATCTTAGTGAACAGGAAGGGCGAAACCCTCGATCAGCACAAAGGGAATGGCAATGCGCGCTGACCCGGTCGCTACCGCTCCCGGTTCTGAATTTGTGTTTCCAAAAGCAAGACGGCCGTGAAGAACATTGCGTTCCTCACGGCCAACTAACCCCGACTACCGGCTACTGTCT
>JBKPNP010000970.1:0-2840 GCA_046732775.1 Acidobacteriota bacterium | reverse complement strand
GACCGTGTCGGCAAGGATGTCCACTTGATTTCAATCAGTGTCGATCCGGAAACCGATACGCCCGCACGACTAAAAGCCTATGGCGACAAATTCAAGGCGAAACCCGGCTGGTATTTGTTGGGTGGGAAAAAAGAGGACGTTGACCTCGCGCTTAACAAGCTCGGCATGTTTGTCGAAAACAGGAATGACCACAGCACGGTCATGGTGATCGGCAACGTGGAGACCGGGCTATGGAAAAAGGCTTTTGCGCTCGCCGCACCGGCTGAGTTGATAAAGATTATCCAGAACGTGGCCGATGATCCACGCGCACCCGGGCAATAGCCAACCATCATGACCCGCAAAGTCACTTCGGCAGGCATCCTGGCGCGCGCGATAGCCGTCGAATGGGCCTGGACGGCGCGGAGTAAAAAACCAAACGGAGCACAGTCATGATTCACACGGCACCGCCAAGTCGTAAACCCCTGCTCGATGCGCTGGTTGTTGTTCTGCTTCTGTTCGTGGCACATCTCGCTGGAAACGCGCAATCCGGACGACGTGCAGTCCAACCCAAATCAACCACCTCCAACGCGACCACTGCTGAAGCGCCCCACTCGGCGACGCTGGTCGAACCGCTTCTGGGTGCGGGCCAACTGGCTAAGAAAGTACGGTTGCTGGTGGGACGGCAAACAACTCAAAAGCACTTTCAAGCTGAGGACCAAATCCTCGCAAGCCTCTTGAAGCAACTCAACCGTTACGAGAATGTCGAAGCCGCCTACCTGGGCGACGTAAAAGAGAGCGCGGCGGTTGAGCGCGCGAAAACAGAAACTGAGAAGTATGTAGTATTCGTGAACTTCGAAGTGGATAACTTTCAGAGTGGCTCAATCATCGTGAACTCCCAGGACCTCGAAGTGCAGTACTCTCTACTGACCCCGGGCACCGGCAAAAAAGAGGCGAAGGGGAAAGTTTATTATCAAGCGATCAGCGGCGGCCGAGTGAGGAAGAGCGAATGGCCAAACGGCGCGCCGATAAAAATCACCGCGGAGGCGGCGGGAATTGAAGTCGCCGATGCCTTGCATTTTTGGCTGAAAATCGCCGACGCCAAAGCTAAGTAGTAAGGGCGCTTCAGCGCAGCTCGTCTAACGCCTGGCCCAGCCGATCGAGTCCTTCCCGAAAGACTTCAGAATCCCCACCCATTCCAATCCGAAAGTGTGCCGGCATTTCAAAGAACCGTCCCGGCACCACCGAGGTTTCATACTTTGACCGCAACAAATTGAGCAGCTGGTCGGCACTGTCTGTCTTCACGCGCGGGAACATGATTGACCCAACCGGCGGCCTAACCGCTTCAAGATCATCGCGGCTGTTGAGAAAAGTATTGAGCAGCCCGCGATGCTCGGCGAGTCGCGCTTTCGCGCGCGCGCCAATCTCAGGAAGAGACTTGAGCGCGATCAGGCTGAGACGTTCCCCCGCGTGCACCGGCGTCGCCGCGAACAGATCATTGAGTCGCCACATGCGTTCAGCGAGTCGCGGTTCCGCGAGGATCCAGCCGCAACGCAGTCCACTCAGTCCGAAGGCTTTGGTCAAACTGCTGGTGACCACAAAGCGCTCGCCGAAGTGAAACGCAGTTTGCGGCTCTTCACTGAAGAGCATCTCAGAATAGACTTCGTCCACCAGCACGCGCGCGTTGTTCGCCGCTGCCCGTTCTCCAAGCCGGCGCATGGTTTCCGGCTCAGTTGCAACTCCAGTGGGATTATGAAAATTGGTGACCACGATCAGGCGCGTTTGCGCAGTCATGTTTCGCTCTATCTCGTCAGGCGATATCGCGAAGCCATCTTGCATCCGGCGCTGAAAACGCTTTACCCGCGCACCCAGATACTCGGCCAGCGCCAGCAGCGGTTCATAAACGGGGCTTTCCATTAGCACCTCGTCGCCAGGCTCGATTAACGCCGCCAGCGCCAGATGGTTGGCGAAACTGGTGCCCGCCGCGGTGACCACTGAAGCAGGCTCGACGTTGAATCTGCCGGCGATGGCTTCGAGAAGAGGCCGGTAGCCATAACCGTCTTGGCCCGTAATTTCCAACTCATCGATCGACACCGGCAATTCCTTCAGCTTCAAATTCTCCATTCCGCTGGTTGCCAGGTTGAAGCGCGCGCGCGATCGCGTCTTGGCCCAGTGCATATACTCCGAGGCTTTCGTTCTGTTTTGCTGACTCACGGTGGCGGTCATTTCGCGTTCCTCCAACGCCAAAAAAAGAATGCAGGCACCCCGGCCAACAGAATGGCGAGGCCTATCAAAGTATTTTCCGGATAACGATAAACCGTATTGATGACCACGAGCCAACAGATAGCGATAAAAACCGCAGTAGTCAGCGGATGGCCTGGCACGTTTATTCCCCTCCCTGCGGGCGCACTTGCAGCCTGAGAGCTTGAACTGTCGGCGCTGGCCTCACCGGCAGAGATTGCCTTCGCTCCGCGACGCCGAAACACGAAGATACATAGTGCCGTAGCGCCGAAAAATATGAAGTCGACTGAGACAACGTAATTCAGAATTTGTTCGTAACGGCCCCAAAGTGTAATGACGATTGCCAACGCGCCCTGCAGCGCAATGGCCAGCATCGGCACCTGCGTTTTAGCGTTAAGTTTACCTACGCTCTTGAAAAACAAACCGTCCTCGGCCATCGCGAAATAGACGCGCGGCGCCGTCAACATTCCCTGGCTGAGAAAGCCCAAGGTTGAAATGGCGATGCCGGCGGCAATCGCGCGAGCGCCCGCCGAACCCAGCGCCAGTCGCATCACATCCGACGCCGGCGTCTTCGTGTTAGCCAAACCGGAAACGCCCAGCACCGTCACACAAACAAAATTTAC
>JBKPNP010000969.1:0-1289 GCA_046732775.1 Acidobacteriota bacterium | reverse complement strand
CGCCATCACTTCACGGCACAATCATTGCTCCAGCGTCGCCGTACTCTAGAAACTTCATCAAGCTGGGACATCACCAATTGATCAAACAAACTACGCTCGCCACCGCCGTGGAAACAGATGGAATCGGACTCCACACGGCTGTGCCGGTGCACGTGCGCCTGGTGCCGGCGCCGCCTGACACCGGCTATGTGTTCCGTCGTACCGATTTGGGCGGCTTTGAAATTCCGGCCACGGTCGAGTCGGTGGCCCACTGCGGTTACGCGACCACGCTGATGCGTACGGGCGTGATGCTATCGACAGTTGAGCATCTGCTTTCCGCGCTGCGGGGGTTGGGCGTCGACAACGTTTACATTGAAGTCGACAACCTGGAGATTCCTATCCTCGACGGCTCGTCGGAAGTTTTTGCCGACATGATCGAGAAGGCAGGCATTGTCGATCAGCCGCTGGCTCGCCGCGCTTTGCTGGTGCGCGAGCGGGTTTCCTATGAGCAGGGTAATCGGAAAATCAGTGTCGAGCCCGCCGACCATTATGAGATCGACTGCCTCATCGATTTCCCGCACCCGATGATTGGCGTGCAGCAGTTTTCAGTGACACTCAATAACGGCGCGTTCAGTCGTGAAATTGCGGCGGCGCGTACCTTTGGTTTTACTGATGAGATCGAGAGCCTGCGACGCGCAAATTTGATTCGCGGAGGTTCGCTCGACAACGCCATCGTGCTTACCCCCGATGGCATGTTGAATCAGACCGGACTGCGATTTCGTGACGAATTTGTGCGTCACAAAATACTCGACATCATCGGCGATCTGGCATTGCTGGGAATTCCGCTACTCGGAAAAGTAGTAGCAGAACGCAGCGGTCACATCATGCATGCGGGGTTGATGTCGAAGCTTCTGCGGATGCGCTCGGCGTGGGATATTGTTGATATGAAAAATTAGAACTTGGAACTTTGAACTTTGAGCTTTGAGCTTTGAGCTTTGAACTTTGAGCTTTGAGCTTTGAGCTTTGAGCTTTGGACTTTGGACTCGGGAATCTGGAATTTGGTCTTGGTCTTTGGAATTTGGGTTTGGTTCAAACTCGAAACTCGAAACTCGAAACTCGAAACCTTTTTACAGCCCGCTTCTCACAATATCGTGAAGTCGAATCAGACCGACGCACACTCGATCGTCATCCACAACCGGTAACACCGAAATCTGCGACGGCCGATCTTCCATCAGCTGCAGCGCGTCATAAGCTAACAGTTCCGGACGAGCGACCGTCGGATTCGGAGTCATCAGTTCAGCACACTGAAG
>JBKPNP010000968.1:0-3259 GCA_046732775.1 Acidobacteriota bacterium | reverse complement strand
CAACTCCCTTAAGCTTCCGCCAGCGCGCTTTCCCGAAACGTTTCTGAAGCATTGGAAGAATCCGAATGCTACGATTGACGGCGATAACTGTAATATCGGTGATTGTACCGACGATTTCAAAGTGCACGACGTTTTGGAGCTCGAGTTGGACAACAAAGAGTTTTGGATAACATACGCGATTAAATCAGTTTCGCAACTCCGACAAAACAAACTCGGAACCCGAAACTCGGAACTCGAAACTAAAAGTCATGAAAAGCATCCAGGAAACCTACGCGCCAAACTTAAAGTGTTTCGGGTGTGGCCCGGCCAATGAGCGGGGCTTACACATTCGCAGCTTCCCGCAAGGAAACGAAGTTGTCGCCGAGTGGCAACCGGAATCTTACCAGGAAGCGTTTCCGGGAATGCTGAGCGGCGGCATCACCGGCACCGTCCTCGATTGTCATTGCAACTGGACCGCAGCTTATCACCTGATGCAACGCGATGGACTCGATCATCCGCCGTGTACCGTGACCGCTGATTACACGATCAAGCTTATGCGGCCCACTCCGACTGATGCGCCGTTGCGGCTCGTCGCCCACGTGGTTGAGTCGACCGGTGATCGTGTAATTGTGGAAGGCGAATTAGTAGCGCACGACAAAGTAACTGCAACATGTCGCGGAACCTTTGTCGCAGTTAAGCCCGGCCATCCTGCGTATCACCGCTGGTAGCCGGGCCATTATTTTTAAGCGCCCGAGCGCGTCTCAAAGCTTTTTAGCTAAGAAAATCAGCCAGTCCGTGACCGATGTTGCTGGTCAGATAAAGGCCCGGTCGGCCTTCGGTTTGGAAAGGCCAACACGTTTGAGCGTTGGCTGAGTGACATAGCGCGATCCATTAGCAGTATCGATTCATTACGCTTGCTGCGCGCTTCGTCGCGTAAGCGATCAGCTTCCGCCTCATTACCCTGTAGCTGCAGGTTCTGCGCAACCTTCAGCATCGTCGTGGATATCTCCAGCGCCGCGACCGCCCTTTCTCTTAATGCTAAAGCTAGTTCCTGATCCATTATGAAAGCCCCTGTGTCTGTTAATAAAACGAGCCCAAAGGCTCAGGCTCTAGTTTGGCAATCACCGTGCCCTGTAACATGATCAAAATGCGTTTTTCTTGTGAAGCCTGAACAGCCGTACCAAGCCGCTGTTGCGTACGTAAACTCTGAACGATATGCTTTCGCCGTTTCGCTCAAAACTTTCCTGCTGAAGGACAATCCATTTGTCGCAATTGCTTAATCGACCCCGCCGGCTAAGAAGAAACGAAAGCCTGCGCGCCCTGGTGCGCGAAACGCGTTTGGCCCCGGAGGACTTTGTTCTGCCGCTCTTCGCTTGCAGCGGTAACGGCGTGCGACGCGAAATCGCTTCAATGCCCGGAGTTCACAATCTTTCCGTCGACGAGATTGCGAAAGAGGCCGCTGCCGCCGGCGAACTCGGCGTCAAAGGCATCATCCTTTTCGGCTTGCCGGAAGCGAAGGATGAAGCTGCCTCGGGCGCGTACGACAAAGACGGGATCGTGCAACAGGCTGTTCGTGCAGTGCGCTCTGCGGCTCCTCAGCTCGTGATCATGACCGACACCTGTCTCTGCGAATACACTTCGCACGGCCACTGCGGCGTGGTACGCGATGGTGAAGTTCTGAACGATCCGTCACTCGAGTTGTTGGCGCGCACGGCGGTCAGCCAGGCTGAAGCCGGCGCTGATGTGGTGGCGCCTTCAGCGATGATGGACGGACAAGTCGGCGCGATTCGTGAAGCGCTTGATGACGCAGGTTTCGATCAAGTCGCCATTCTGGCTTACGCAGTTAAGTATGCTTCAGGATTTTATGGTCCGTTTCGCGAAGCGGCAGACAGCGCTCCTGCCTTCGGGGACCGGCGCGCTTACCAGATGGATGCTGCAAACATGCGCGAAGCAATGAACGAAGCTGAACTTGATTACTCGGAAGGCGCCGACATTCTGATGGTGAAGCCGGCGACGTGCTATCTCGATATTCTGAGGACCTTGCGCGACAATTTTAATTTGCCGCTGGCCGCGTATCATGTATCCGGCGAGTACGCGATGATTAAGGCAGCTGCGCGCAATGGTTGGATCGATGAAGAACGCGTGATGTTGGAAACGCTGACCAGTATTAAACGCGCCGGCGCGGATATTATCCTTACCTACTACGCGCGCGAGGCTATCAAAGCGCTGGCGCAGTCTCATTAGTCAAACGAAGTCGGTTGGAGGAAATTTTTTAATGAGAGCAATTGTGCTCCCGGTCATCCTTTTTGTGTTGCTGCTGTTAACCGCAGTGCCAGTTAGCAGGGCGCAAACGCCCGCAGCAGCGCCGGTCAGTGACGAATGCGCGTGCGATCCACCATTGCCCGAAGTGCTGGCGATAGTGAATGGAACCAAAATCACCCGGCAGGATATCGCCGCGCAGGATGCGCGCATAAAACAGCTGAAGGACCAGGTCATCGAAGCCCGTCAGCGCCAGTTGGACCTGGAAATCAATTCGCTGTTGTTACAGGCAGAAGCGAAGAAGCGCGGCGTTTCGACCGCACAACTACTCGAAGCCGAGATCGTAAGTAAGGTAACTGACCCAACTGAAGCTGAAGCCCAAACTTTCTTTGACCAGAACAAGGCGCGTATGGGTGCGGCGGATTTTCCTACCGTTAAGAACGAGATAATCAGCTACTTGCGCGACGAGCGGCAAAGCACTCGGGCGAAATTGTTTGCTGATCAGTTGCGCGCCGGCGCACAAGTTAAAACCTTCGGGGCCGTCACCGCGCCTGCCCGCGAGGCAGATCGCGCGCGGGTGTTCGCCACGGTTAATGGCCAGAACATAACCTCCGCAAATATCGAAGATAGTTTGAAACCGCTCGTGTTTAGTGTCAGGTCTCAGGTTTTCGACATTCGCAAGAATGCGATCGACCTTGCACTCAACGATCTGCTCCTGGCGGCCGAGGCAAAACGGCAAAACCTTACCACCAGGGCATTGCTCGATTCTGTCATGACGAAAGTGCCGCCGGTGACTGAGAGCGACGCGCAAAAGTTTTTCAACGAAAACAAAGCGCGCGTTAACGGCGACTTCGCAAGCCTCAAAACGCAAATTATTAGTTACCTGGAAGACAAGTCGAAGCGCGAGGCTGAATCGGCTTTTGCCGATCAATTAAAACGGAACGCAACGATTCAAATTTTTCTGACCGCCCCGCAGTCGCCTGTCTACGAGATTGCAGTTGATGATCAGCCGCTGCGCGGC
>JBKPNP010000967.1:0-1521 GCA_046732775.1 Acidobacteriota bacterium | reverse complement strand
GGCAGATACTGGTCTCTGATTGCTCTCATTGAACCGCAAAGTGCAAGAAACGGAGCTTCAGCGATATGGTTGCGGACTCAGGACAACCTCGTGAGGAAGCAGGATTGCAGACTTTGCGGCCTCAGGACAAAACCACAATCGAGGTCCAGACCGGCAGGATAGGTAAGCCTTAGACCGGGAGGATGGGTGAGCCACCTATCAATTGATGGTTCACTTTCTCTGGCACGCACCCTTGGAGGTTGTCGTGCCTTGGAGGACTACCGATCTGATGAAGATCCGCGAAGAGTTTATTCAGCATGCACTGAGCGGTCGTTTCCCGGTAACGGCGCTTTGTAATGCTTATGGCATCAGCGAAAAGACCGGGCATAAGTGGCTTCGACGATTCAAGGAAGAAGGCCGGGGAGGATTAGTTGATCGATCGCACGTAGCACATGAGCTACCGCACAAAGTGTCGCTGCCACTGCGACATGAGATACTCGCTCTTCGAGAGAAGCATCCGACATGGGGACCACGGAAGATCAGAGCTGTGCTCAGGCGAGAGTCTCGATCGACGACGCTGCCAGCATCGAGCACGATCGGTGAGATCTTAAGACGCGAAGGCTGTGTGAGGCCGCGTAGAAGAAGAAATCGTGGGCTGAGCTTAAACATTGACCCAGTGCTCACTACGCCACGTGATCCAAACGATGTGTGGACAGCAGACTTCAAGGGAGAATTCCGTCTGGAGAGCGGAAGCTACTGCTATCCACTCACAGTTCAGGATCTCTCGAGTCGTTATCTCATCGGGACAACGGCATTGAGCTCTACCGCGTTCATACCGGTGCAGATCGTCTTCGCGCGACATTTCGAAGAGTACGGACTTCCGAGCGTGATCAGGACCGACAACGGAATTCCATTTGCCAGTCCGCAGGCAATCGGTCGACTGTCCAGGCTCTCGGTCTGGTGGTTAAAGCTCGGCATTCGCCCCGAGCGTATTAGACCAGCTCATCCGCAGGAAAACGGCACACACGAGAGAATGCACAAGACTCTCAAGGCGGAGGCAACCAAGCCCCCGAGTGCAACGCTCTGTCAACAGCAGGCTCGACTGGATCGCTTCAGAAGGGAGTACAACAGTGAGCGACCACACGAATCGCTAAACCAGGAAACTCCAGAAAGCTGTTATCGGCACTCTGGGAGACCCTACAAAGAGCTCGCTGATCCATTTGCATATCCAGCGCACTTTGAAGCGAGATACGTCGCCAGCAACGGGATGATTCACTTCAGAGGGAAGCGATTTTTTCTGAGTGAGTCGTTAACGAGTGAAGAAGTAGGGCTGGAAGAAATCGAGGACCGGCTATGGCGCGTTGACTTTGGTCCACTGACACTCGGCAACTATGACGAAGAGAGCGACACCTTTATCCACGAAGTTCAATGGAAGGCCGATGAACCCCCGACCATTGAGCAAGAAGTAATAGATTCAAACCCGTCCCAGGGCTCACCCATCCTCCCGGTCTAAAGCTCACCCATCCTCCCGTCTGTACATCG
>JBKPNP010000966.1:0-1835 GCA_046732775.1 Acidobacteriota bacterium | reverse complement strand
TGGTCACGCAAACGCGTGCGACTGTTGTAGGGTGCAGATTGAGTCGCAAGATCGGCTGCTCGACTTGGATCGTCGCTTTGCGACGGGTCAAGTCGATAAGTGCCCGTCAGACGACTGACGCCATAACCGGGCGAGCCGGTTGGGAAATTATTAGAAGGATAAGTTTGTCCCACGGTCGGCCAGCTTACGCTGTAAGCAGTGGCCAGCTGATTCAGATCAGCCCGCAGGTTCGTCCAGCTCTGCAACACGGCGTTCGCCCGAACGTTTCTCACATTCACAAGACGATCGATCTCGGCAGCGCGATTCAACACTTCCTGAGCATCAGCCGCCGTAGATTGCCGGCGATCAAATCTCTCACGCAGGCGAACGACAGCGGTGTCGAGGTCCTGGGCTAAAGTATTAAGGTTCTGTGTTCGGTAGATGCGCGTCTGATTTTGAGCGTTTAAGGTATTTCGGAATATGTCGGTGCGGTTTTCAATGCGCAATATCAGCTGACGCACCGACCGCGTTGTTCCACGATAGGTTTGGTTTTGAAATTGGGCCGACGCAGCACCCGCCGAAAACACCATCAGTGCAAGCAACGCAATCAGCCTCGTTCGTAATGCATTCATTTTCGTTTCCTCCAATTTGACAAGCGACGTGGGGGCGGCAGTTTGGATTTGGCGACTTGTAGTTCTGCGGTATCAAAAGTCCACAGTTTTGAAACACTCCAACCGGTCCGCCGCAGAGTTCAAAACAATGAGCGTGCCACGTCTTGCAAAATGTCCTTGTCTGAAAATTTTATTGCAGTTAAGTGAAGAACAGCGGTTTTAAAGGAGACTTTGAAAAACGTACGCGACAACTTGCTGTGTTATTCTCTGCGCGAGGTTAACGTAAATGGTCTCTGACGAACCCAAAGCGGTTGTTTATTTGAGAGGCGACGAACTCTTCGAAGGCATTACACCTTCAGCTCACTCTGTCTTGATGGACACGGATCGGAACCGTAACTCGGCGCCATCGCCGATGGAACTTCTCTTGATAGCTCTCGGCTCTTGCAGTGGCGTTGATGTAGTTTCAATTCTTCGCAAGAAACGAGGAGAAGTAACTGATTATCGAGTGGAGGTACGGGGCACGCGTCGGTCGGAACATCCGCGCAGTTATGAGCGCATTGAAGTGAATCATATTGTCACAGGCCGTAACATTTCCGAGCGTTCCTTAGGTCAGGCAGTGCGGTTATCAGAGGACAAGTATTGCAGCGTAGCCGCGACATTACGTCCAACGGCGGAAATCGTTTCGACGTACCAGATCATCGAAGCTGGCGGGGAGTAGTGCCTCCGAGGAATAAATTACGAAGGATCGCTAATGAAGTTTAGAGCTCGATTGTGGACGGCAATAGGTGTACTGGCGGTGCTCGCGCAAGTTACGTCAGCGACGATCTTGCCTATTCGGAACACTACCTACGCGGTACAAGCCGCCAGCGACGCGAGTCTCACGGCCGTGCGCGAGCAGGATCGTTACACTCGAAATGCGAAGGGAACAATGACTCGGCTGACGGCCGAGGAACACCTGCGCCGGGCCAATATTTATCACCTTAACCGCGCGTTTGCCGAAGCCCGTGAACACTGGCAGGCATTGATCAATTACTATCCGAACGATCCTAAAGTCGCCGACGCGCTGCTCGGGATGGGGCGCTCTTACTTTCAAGAACGGCGCTACACTGACGCATACGAAGCCTACAACCGGCTGGCGCGAAATTACTCAGCCACGAAAGAAGGTCGCGAGGGACTAAACTTCAGTGCTGCTGCATTGTTGCGTCTGGGCAAAGCCTCGGAGGCAGCTGACCGTTATATCGAGTA
>JBKPNP010000965.1:0-5289 GCA_046732775.1 Acidobacteriota bacterium | reverse complement strand
ACCGGCGGTGACGTCGCCCAGTCAGTTTTAATTCGCACACCCCGGACAACGCCGTCGCGGGCGGGGCCGCGAAAGCCGGGCCACTCTACGCTCGCGTTCGCCGCCGGCACTGAAGCTGTGGGCGCGAGTGGTTCGTTGGCGGCTTGCGCGAGCAGACGTTGCTCGGGTGTTTTGGTCCAACGCAAGTGAAGATCTGATTGGCCGTCGCCGCTGATGCCACCGGTGCGTATAAGAGCCAAAGACGCGCAGGCGACGGCGATCGTTACTACGAGGAACGCCCGGCGCTGACCGACTGCGAGCCGCCGGGTGACGACTGCCCAGGCGACAAGTGTGAGACTCATCACCGGCATCGCCAGCAGAAAAATCAGATAGCCTTGTGCGCCATTCGCAATCGACGGATGGACGATGAGCTTCGTCAGGAATGGCGCGAGGATTAGCAGCACGAGTGCGCCAATGCGTTCGGCCCACGCCGCACGGCTGAAGAAGAGCCACCAGATAATAATCGCGAGCGCGCCGAGCGGCAGACCGAGCAGTCCGTAAATCCCGATTGCAGGAAATAGAACGGGCACTACTAACCAGCCGAGCCATTGCAGGACCACGGCGACTACACCGGGCCACAGTCTCAAAGGTTTGCGTCGTGAATTGGTAGAAGGCGAAGGCGCGAGGTCGTCAGTGTTTGGGGGCGTCATGACACTTTTACGCGCGCTTCACGCGGATTGTTCCTTGATTGTGGAATGGCGTGAGACTGAAGCGCCTCACGGCGCGTTTGCAGACAGGATGGTTGCGCTCCCAGCCTTAGCGTTGTTGTTTTATTTTGAGTTTCGATCTCTGAAGACCGGATCAAACGCGCGTGTGGTGTGTTCAGTCACGCTTGGCACAGGCTCCGGCAAGGCGTGGTGCGGAACCGAGTCCAGTTCTTTAGTGTTCTTCTCAGGAAGTCGCGGATTACCGGCAGGTTTTCGCAAGCGAGTTCGTTGTAACAACAATCCGATGAAGACGCCTTCGAGTACTAGCATCAGGAAAAAACTGATCCCCGCGAACGGCACAATCTCCGGGATCGGCATATCCAGTGCGTTTTTCATCACTGCCATAAGCGCGATGATGGCACCGATACCGAAGATGAACGTCGCCAGCATCCCAAACACGAGGGTTTCAGGCCGCAGCTCGCCGGGCTGGCGCTCGTCGTTCAACTTCGCGCCGCAATAATTGCAGTAGCTTAACCCCTGGGCGACGGCTACGCCGCAAGCTGAACAGAACACAGTCTTACCTCCTCAAAGTGTTACGAGGATAACAGCTGTTAAGTTCGACGATCCTGTTCATGCCATTTGCGCAGGAGAGCGTTTTCCTTGTCACGATCCAGACCGGCTAGAAATGGCTCGCTCGACCCCACTGTTCGACACCAGGCTAACGTGTCTGCGATCGTTTCGGTTAATGGCCGAAACTTCAGGCCGCTCGCGATCGCCTTTTCAGAAGTGACGAACATGAAGCCTCTCATGTGCGGCGCGGCTTCTTCAGGAAGCCACAGCGGCAACTCGCTCCAGGCAGCAACTTGTTCCTGCATCAGAAACTCTTCGCTCACCCACGTGAATAAGGCGTCACTCTTCGTCGTCGAGTTAATTTCTTCCAGCACGCTGGCCGTCGTCATCTTGCCTGCTGGGCCGTTCGCGTTGTACACGCCGGAATGCTGTCGTTCAATCATCAGGACAATCCACTCAGCTAAATCACGGGCATCGATGAATTGCACACCGTGTTCGGGCCGTCCCGGGGCCAACACCTCGCCGCCTGCGGCAACGCGTTCGACCCAGTAAGTAAACCGATCGCTGTAATCGTAAGGACCAACGATTAATCCGGGACGAATGATCAGGTGAGCGTTGGGAAAAGCATTCTGAACCTCCTGCTCGCACAGGGCCTTCAATCCGCCGTACAGCTTTCCGTAATTAACAGCTGAGGACTCCCCGCTCGCATCAATGGCGTTCGCTTCGTCTATTTGCTCGCTGCTTAGGGTAGCGAGCGGAGCACTTTCATCAATGCCGGGAACGCTGAAATCTGCGTAAGCAGAAACACTGGAGACGAAGACGTACGTGCCGGTTAAAGGAGCGAGCGTTTCCGCCGAAGCTTTTACGGTGCGGGGCAGATAACCACAGGTGTCGATGACCGCGTCCCAGCGACGTCCGGTAAGTTTGTCGAGATCGGAATTGCGATCGCCGTGAATTGTTTCGACGACAGGACTGTCCGGAGCCTCCCGTGGATTCGCCTTATGGTGACCGCGATTGAAGAGTGTAACTTCATGATTGCGCGACAAAGCCGCCGCGACTAAGTGCCGACCGACAAATCTCGTCCCACCAAGGATCAGTAACTTCATGTGTTGGAGTTTACAGCCTGCTGCAGCTCTCAGCCTGCGGTGAGTTTACTTCGAGCGCTTGCGCTTCGCTGCAGTCTTCTTAACCGTGGCGGTCTTGCGCTTTGCCGGCAACTTTCGGGTTTTCTTATTGTGGCTACCCAGGTCGTTCAGGACTTCAGAGAAATCGAAACCGAACAACTCCTTGATCTTCACATTCAACGCCGGCATCACGATTCCCTGGCCCACTGACGACAACTCATCAACCATACTCTCGGCGAACGCAGTCACCGCTGATTGTTTGCCACGCCTGTTATTCTTGTGGGCATATCCGAGCGTGTAACCGAGTGCGAAACCTGCCGACAAGGCCCCCAGACTCCACACCAACGGTTCCTCTTTAAACTGCTCGCGATAATCAAGCACACCGGTCACGGTCTGTTTCGCTACCGAAATTTCATGCTCAACGGTGTCCTTGATTTCGCCAATCGTTTCCGCAAGTGATTCACGCGTGCGCTGCATTTGGCGCTCGAGCGCGCGCTTGTCAGGCTCAGTGCCGTTGCCGGCAGTAGCGGGTCGACGTTGTTCTGTTGGCATGTTTGTTCGCGCTCAAGTTAACGACAAACTAAAGTTTGTCGGACAGTGGGGTTTGTCGGACGATCATTTTTTACCGGCCAGACTCTTCTTCAGCACTGCCATCAAATCGATGACGTTGCTTTGCTCGCGCTGCTCGGTTTCAACTTCGACCACGTTTTTAGCGTGCGCGGCCTTCTTCTTCACGAGTTTCAACAACTGCTGAGTTTGCTCGTCTTCCAGTTTGCGTTCGGAGAGCTGCTTCTTCGATTTGCTGGTGATGGCTTTTTCAAACTTGCGAACCAGCGCCGGCGAAACTTTTTTCTTCTTCGGCAAATCTACGTCGGCGGGCGAACGCAGTTCGTCGGGAAAGCGCATCGTCTCGGCGCGCAGAATTCCGTGCTCGGAAAATATCGACACCAGATATTCCTTGCCGCGCATGACAAAGGTCGCCAGACCCGCCTTCTCCTCTTTATCCATCGTCTCGGCCAGAAGTTTGTAGGCCTTCTCGGATCCCGCATCAGGCGTCAGGAAGTAGCCACGCTCAAAATAGACGGGCGGAATCGAGGCCGCCGGCACAAAACGTTTTAGATCGATGTCGCGCGTCTTTTCCGGCGCCAGCCGTTCCAACTCTTCATCAGTGACCACGACGTACTTGCCTTTTTCGTACTCATAGCCCCGCACCATTTCGTCGGCATCGAGGTCGCGCTCAGTTTTCTCGGAGTAGTATTTGCGCGCGAGTGGTTCACCTTCCGTGCTCAACATGCGCAGCGGCGTGCGACTCGTTCGGGTGGCCGGAAACAGATTGACCGGCACACTCACGAGTCCAAAGGTCAACGTGCCTGACCAGAATGGACGCGGAGTTCCCTGCTCTTCGTCGGCGTCGGTCGTAGAGCGGCTTCTTTTTGTCGATCGCTTAGGCAGCGCGTTTCTCCTTTCGCAAGGCCTTCAAACTCTTTTCGAGCACGCTGTCGAGGGACGATGGTTTGCGCTTTGTTTTCACCGCCCGCAAGCGTGGCGCTTTTCCTTTTGCTTTCTTCTCCAGGAATTCCATCACACGTTCGCGGTACTCGTCTTTGTAATCGGCCGGATTGAATTCATCCTCCAACATGCCGATGAGTTGCTTCGCCATGTTGAGCTCTTTGGCAGTGGGTGCTCGGCCCGCAGGCTTGGGAAGGTCTTTCGCTGAAATTACTTCCGCGGCGTTACGAAGTGTGACCAGAAAAAGATAGTCGCCTTCGGCGCGCAACGCGCCAACATAATTCTTCTTGCGCATCACCCAGTGGGCCACGCCTTCACGGTCGCGATTCTGCAGCGCCTCCGCGAGTGCGAAATAAGACTTCTCGTCGCCATCGGGGCCGAGGTAATAGGGCCGTTCGTACCACTGCTGGCTGATGGCTTCAGACGGCACAAACTCGGTCACCTCAATATCACGCGACGCTTTAGGTTCGAGCTTCGCGAGTTCTTCGTCAGTGACTACGACGAACCGGCCTGGTTCGATTTCGTAACCCTTTTGAATTTCCGCGGTGGCCACTTCGTCACCGGAGTCAGGAGTGACCATGTGCTGCTTCACCCGCAGCTTGTGTTTGTCGTCGAGAATGTGGAAATGAACAGTGCGGTCAACGACAGCCGAGTACAGCTTGACGGGGACCTTTGCGGCGCCGACTTTCAGCTCGCCTTTCCAAATCGCACGTGCTGCCATCTCCGAATTCCTCTCAGTCCTCAGCCGTTGCCTGGCAACATTCCGGGCACGACAACTCCATCTTCGTGGTTACCTGGACGCAGATTGGACACAGTGGGCCGTCGCAATCAAAGCAACGGATCTCCGTGTGATATGCGTACGTCTGACTGCATGCCGGACACGTCTCCGACTGGTCCTCGAGCCACCAGGGCAAATTTCTGCGCGGGTTTTTCCGCGATGTCGCCATTGTGCAATGAAGTAAGCAGTTTCAGTTCCACTGCGGAGACTGGGAACGAAAAGAAGCGGGGGCAGGCCACCTTCCCGACCTGGAGACAACTCAGTTGTCGCTACCTTTGTTCGCTTGAAAGTCTTTCAAGGATGAAGGCAGCGACAAGTTCATAGTCTCTCGGTAAGGAAGGGGCCTGCCCCCGCTCTTTCGAACTTGAAACTTGAAACTTTTGAATTTATTCGTACCGCAGCGCTTCGATTGGATCGAGGGCCGCAGCTTTGCGGGCGGGGTAGTAACCGAAAAAGATACCGACGGCGGCCGAGAAGATTACTGAGCCGATGATTGCGAGGCTGGATACGAGCGTCGGCCATCCGAGCAATTTGGGGATCGAGACTGAAATTACGACGCCGAGCACGATTCCAATGAATCCACCCGTCAGACTGAGCACAATAGATTCGATCAGAAACTGGT
>JBKPNP010000964.1:0-3006 GCA_046732775.1 Acidobacteriota bacterium | reverse complement strand
TCAGCGCGGCCTGGTAGCCGTTCTCCATGTTCGCGAGCATTGCTATCAACGCCACAATCGTTTTGCCGCTGCCTACGTCGCCCTGCAACAAACGGTTCATCGGCGCATCGGACTTCAGGTCTTTGAATATCTCACGAACGGCGCGCCGCTGTGCGTCAGTCAACTTAAACGGCAGCACTGATCCGATCCGAAGCTTAGTGGCTTGATCGAGTTTGATTTTCGTGCCCTTAACTTCTTTAACGCGACGTCCACGTTTCAAACTGATTCCGAGGGCGACTAAGAAGAAGTCTTCGAAGATGAGCCGCAGGTGCGCAGGACTGCGCGCCGCGTGGTAGAGCTCGAGCGGCACTTCTTCGGTGGGAAAATGAATCTGACGAATAGCGTCGGCCCGACCGATGAGTTTTTTCCGCTTCAACAGATCACCCGGTAAGGTTTCGGCGAGTTCCGCGTCAGGTAACAGCGCGAGGACGGCATGGATCACCTCACGCACGCGCTTCGAGCTGAATTCGCCCAGCTTGCGATACACGGGCACGCGCCGTCCGGTGTGTACCACGTCGAGCGCCGGATCGCCGCTTTCAAGCGTGTCGAGATCAGTGTCAACCGGGTCCGTCGATTCGCGCGCAACATTTGAAGGCAGCAGCTCGAGTTCGTCAGCAGGCTTAGTTAGTTTCAGCGAATAGGTGGCGCGGCGCTTGTCCCAATCCCAGCGGCCGAAGGTGATAAATCGTGCTCCACGAACAAAGCGTTTCGTGTAGTAGTCGATAATATCTTTCGCGTGCGAGCCGGACACGAACCACCAAACAACCACCGGTCGACCGGTGTGGTCGGGGTCCGTTGCCGTAACTTCAAAGATGAACAGGCCGCCCCGGCCCGGTGCCCGACGGTTTTTAACTTGAAAGGCGCCTGCAATTTTGACAACTAGCTCAAGCGAGGCCTCCATGCCTTCCGTCAGATCGCGAATCACAGCCGGGTGCGATCGATCTTCGTAGCGCATCGGCAGGTAGTTCAACAGCTCTTCAACCGTCGCCTCGTGAGCGTGTTTTAAGTTCGCATGAACTGCGATTGCGCGGGCCAGCTTCTGCGAGAGTATTTGGCCGAAGCGGGGCAGCCCATACTTATGCAATTCCTCTATGGGAGTTTGGAGGCGCAAAGGAGGCAACATTCGACGCGATCATAGCACACGCGATCGACTCGACTGGCGAGGCTCGCTCCGGTGATTAGAACTAAATGCGCGGCGATAGCGTTTAGAGATGAAGCGGATTACAAGAGCACTGGCAAGGAGGGAGTCATTCATGAACCGGCTGGAATCGATGGCGGAAAAGAGGCTGCGAGAAGCGATTGAAAATGGCGAGTTTGATAACCTGCCGGGCAAGGGTGAGCCGATCGATTTAAGTGAGAATCCGTTCGAAGATCCCGATCTGCGCACCGTTCACCGGTTACTGCGAAACGCCGGTTTTGCTCCGGCCTGGATTGAAGAACGAAAGGATATCGAGGCGAGCTTCGCCGCAGCGCGAACGAAACTGACGCGCGCGTGGAGTTTATTCCGCGAAGGTGGCAAGACTCCTTCACGGCCCGAATGGGAACGAAGCGTCAAAGAGTTTCGCGAGCTCGTCGCCGAACTCAACCAGCGCATCAAGATCTACAACCTGAAAGCGCCGTCGAACGTGTTTCACCGTCATCACCTAGACGTCGAGCGAATCATCACGGCGATCATGGAAGACGCATGAGAGTTTGCGTTACATTAATGACATGACACCGGAAACTGAATTGACCGCCGAGACGCGTGAGCGTCTAACGCAGGTACGAACTGTTTTACTGCGACTGCACAAGACGTTGCTCGATTTCGAGCGTGAGGGTTACGAGCGCGAACACGGAAAAATTGGCAATAGCTATGAATTTCTGCAGCTGGTGATGGGAGATGCGTGGTTCTCCTGGTTGCGCCAGCTCTCCGAGCTCATCGTCGAAATGGATGAACTGCTGGCGTCAAAGGAAACTCCGAATGAGACGACTGCTGTCGCCTTGATTCAACAGGCGAACCTGCTGCTGACGCCATCGGAAGCGGGCGGTGAATTTCAAAAGAAATATTTTTTCGCGATGCAACAGTCCGCCGAGGTGGTGCTGGCGCACTCGGAGTTTGCTAAGTTGCTGGGACCGGCGCGGCTATCGAAAGAGATTCACTGAAGACGTTATCCGACAAACTTCAGTTTGTCGATCGCCTACTCAACACTTTTCGCAAGCCAGCGACAAACTGAAGTTTGTCGAACACCTAGTTTGTCGTAGCTTCGCTCTTTACGCAGTACTTATCGAAGGCCTCAATCAATTCGCTCGCGACCTGCGACGCATCTTTGCCCTCAATCTGACGGCGTTCCATCATGTAAACGAGCTCGCCATCCCTCAGTAAGGCGATTGAAGGTGACGACGGCTCGTAGCCGGTGAAGTAGCTGCGCGCCTTTTCGGTGGCTTCAATGTCGGCGCCGGCGAACACGGTTCCAACTTTGTCCGGTTTGACGCTGTGTTGCAGCGCCCGAGCGATTCCCGGCCGCGCCTTACCGGCGGCGCAACCGCAAATCGAATTCACTACGACCATCACGGTGCCCTTGCTGTCTTCCAGCGTATTCTGCACGGCTTCCGGCGTGCGCAATTCCTCTACGCCGATTCTCGTCAGCTCCTCGCGCATCGGACGAATCATCAGTTCTGAATATGGCATCTATCTCTCCTCGCGTTCTAACTTGATTTGCCGGCATTGTAACACGTGGACTGGGAGCGAGAGACTGGAGCGCAACCTTCCCGGTTGCTATCGTGAAAACCGTATCTAAAAGAGCAAGCGAGCCGCTTGCGCTCCAGTCAGGTTGCGCTCCAGGCGGTTCAATTAACGGTAATCAGCGGCTGCAGTTCGCGAAACTTCTTGTCACTGATTCCGCGCACCATCATCAGATGCTCGGCACGTCGGAACGCGCCATAGCGTTCACGGTGCGAAACGATGCGGGCAGCCATCGTCTCGCCAAT
>JBKPNP010000963.1:0-1221 GCA_046732775.1 Acidobacteriota bacterium | reverse complement strand
CCACCGGCTCAATTGCCATGGCCGCCACCGCGGGCAAGATCGCGCTCGTGAACAATGCGATTGCATTGACTGGTGGTTGTCCGTCCGGAACGAACATCAGCGACCTGGTTGGGTACGGCGCGGCCGCAACTTGTTTTGAGGGTGCAGCCCCAGCGCCTGCGCCTAGTGCTGCCGCTGCCGATCTACGCGCGGCGCAAGGTTGCAGTGACACCAATAACGACAGCTCGGATTTCTCTGCCGGCGCACCGGCGCCACGCAACTCCGCCACCACGTTTCGCGACTGCAATGCGATACCGTTGCCCGACCTTTCCATTAGCGACGTGACTATGGCCGAAGGCAATGCCGGCACGACAACGGTTTCGTTTACAGTCAGTTTGTCTGAACCGGCGCCGCCCGGCGGAGTCTCTTTCGATATAGCCACCGCGGACAACACGGCGACTGTAGCGGACGCTGACTACATCTCGCGGAGTCTCAGGAATCAAACCATTGCCGCTGGGCAGCAAACGTACAGCTTCGACGTAACCGTCAACGGCGACGTTAAGGTTGAGAGCGACGAAACCTTCTTTGTAAATGTGACGAACGTGTTGGGGGCGAACGTCGTGGACGGTCAGGCGACTGGCACGATTCAAAATGACGACGCTGCGTCTCCGCCCGCTATTTCGCTTAACGACGTTGCAGTGATTGAAGGCAACGGCGGAACGTCAACACTGACCTTTACCGTCAGCCTGTCATTGCCGGCGCCCGCCGGTGGAGTGACGTTCGACATCGCAACGCAGGACGGCAGCGCCACTGCAGCAAATAGCGATTACATTTCCAAAAGCCTGACGGCCCAGACAATTCCTGCAGGACAGCAGTCCTACAGCTTCGATGTGAGCGTAAACGGCGACAAGCTGCTCGAACCCGTTGAGAATTTCTTTGTCACGCTTACGAATGTGGTGAACGCCACCGTCGCGGATGGCCAGGGGTCGGCCACGATTAACAACGACGACGGAATTGTCATCAGCCAGGTTTACGGCGGTGGTGGTAATTCCGGATCGACGCTGCGCAGCGACTTCGTTGAACTCTTCAACCGCAGCGCGACGTCGATCGATATCTCGACGTGGTCAGTGCAATACATCGCCGCGACTTCGACCACAGGCTCTTATTCAGTAACAAATCTTTGCTCGATCACCGCCGCCGGCGCCTGCCTGCTCGCACCCGGACAGTACTTCCTGATTAAAC
>JBKPNP010000962.1:0-2557 GCA_046732775.1 Acidobacteriota bacterium | reverse complement strand
TTAGGATCGACGGCAACAGTAATGTCATACGAGCATTGCGGTTCGCAGAAACCCGCCGCGCCCTGAATAATTCCACTCGTGTTCGCAGCCCCGGCTAATACATTCGCCCAGGTAGTGCCGCCGATTGATCTTCTCAGGGTGCCGAATCTTGTCGTGGCGCTATTACAGCCAAGGTTCGTGAAGCCTTCGGTGGTTCCGGCGTAAACAGTTACAACCGAAGTACCGGAGTCCTTGTGAATGGCAAACTGAGTGCGCGTGACCTGGCCGGTGAAAACCTGCGTGAATGTTGGCGTGGCGGCAGTCGCATTCAGCGTACGGAAAATTCCGCCGTCGCCCGCCGCAGCAGCGCCAAACGTGCTGACGTAGATTGTGTCTGCGTTCCCCGGTTCCATGATCATGTCGGTGATACGACGATTACCCGTAGCCGGCACGTCAGCGCTAGCGCCTGCGGCAGTCGCAACAGCAAGCTTTGTGAAAGTCACTGAAGCCGCGGCCGAGGTCGCATTTGTTGAGCGATAAACGCCTACTAATCCCAGAACGCCGCTGAAAGTGCTACCGAAGTTCGCTTCAGTGGCGCCGCTGGTTCCGGTAGTAGTGGAGACGAAAATGGTCGCCGGATCGGTAGGGTGAACCAGAATTTTACTAACGGCCCGGCCCCCAAATACCGTGGTGTTGATGGTGGGATTACCCGCGCCGCTCGACACGTAACTAAATGCGGGATTGATCGGTCCAACGATCGTCGGTGTAACCGAGTTCGCATTATCAATGCGGTAAACGCCGACGCCGAAGTAGCAGTCGACGCACTGATTGGACTCGCCCGTTCCAACGTAAAGCGTGGTCGGCGACGAGGGGGCGATTGCCAGCGCGCCGATCGAGAGCGATGCGGCCGTATCCATGATTGCCGTCCAGGTGGTGCCGCCGTCGGTTGAACGCCAGACGCCTCCCTGCGCGGTGCCCAGGTAAACAATATTGTTGGTGGTATCGGTTGCCACGGCCGTGGCGCGTCCACTCGTAGGCCCAGGACCGCCAACGACCAGTTGACCATTGGGCAGAGGCTGAGGACCGATTGCGCTCCAATTGGGAAACGCCGCTTCAACTTTGATGCCCTTCGTCTTTGCCTTTGCCTCGGCCTCAACGCGCAGCTCAGCTTCTCGCGTATTCATCTGCGCGATCGCATTCACGCGCTGGCGCACGTCAAACACCTGACCTGGCACCACACCTCGCCGAAGCGCAATGTATCGATCGCGCAGCTCCAGATAGTCGTCCCTGTCAATCTCGCCCCGAATCTTCGGATTTCGATCCGGATCCGCGTCGGACTCGAGCTCGTCACCTTCGTAGTGACGAGGCTCTGCTTCATAAAGCGGAGTACCTGCTTTTTGAGCCAGTGGAGTTTGTATAGTTGGGACCTTCTCGTTCTGCTTCTTGGCAGAACTGATGGTGCCGAAGTTCCAAAACATCAAGACGAGTGCGAGTAGTAGTAGGACGAGAACGACCGGGGTGCGCTTGTTCATTTTTTGTTCCTTGTTCCTGAGGCAGTTTTACTGCGTATGAAGACCTGGAGTTACCGGTTGGGCATCCTGCATAGGAGGACCGGTAATCTTATTCGTTTGTTGATCAGCTGCGCCGGAACTACGTGGTGAGCCACGACTTAGAGTCGCAGTATTCAGTTGTCCGAGCGGGGCGAATGTAGCCTTTTGCTTTTGTATCTGTCAACATGATTTGCGGAAAAAGGAGCGGAAGCTAATGCGTTATTTGCTAATCATTTTTTGCCTCGTCGTGCCCTGTTTGGCGTCGGATGCCGGCCCACCAAAATCGTGTTGCCAGTGTCTACCGGCGGGTATCAAACGTGCAGACGTGGTCAGCCGCCTCAGTTTCAAACCGGGTGTCGGCAAGGCGGCGCGAGTGGTGACGGTCGGACAAAAACTTGATGAACTGAAAGCACACTGCAAGCGTGGGAAGCTCGTCGACGCGTCTGGACGCGAGATTTACTTTTTCCAACTTGCGGGATGCTGGGGTAACCCGCCGGAGAATTATCAGGAAGTGCTGGATGAACAGGCACGGAAGCTCGCGCAACTGAAGAAGAGATACACCGTGATCGAGATGACGTGTAACCCGTCCGGCGAAATGATCCCGTGAAGCAAAACAGATGTCCGACAAACTTCAGTTTGTCGCTTGAACGACAAGCTAAAGCTTGTCGGACATTTCGGTGCAGCGCTGTTCGCGTTGCGCGCTCATGGCGGGCGCGACGCCCGCGGTCCGACTACTGTCTACCGTCTACTGGCTACTTCGCGAAGCGATTGCGGTATTCGGCTGACACCAGAAACGCCCTGACCATCTCCGCCTGCTCAAAGTTGCCGTTAAACTGGTTCAGTTTATTCAACCAGTATTGATAACCGTCAGCATCCGGATCGCGCCGCAGGTAGCCGAAGTACTGCATCATCACAAACACCGCATTTCGTTTTGCACTAACGAACTGCTGGTTCTCAGCAATCTGCTGCAACACTTCTGCGCGCGTCGCGCTATTCGTGTTGAGCGCGCTCACCAACGCTTGTCGTTC
>JBKPNP010000961.1:0-4241 GCA_046732775.1 Acidobacteriota bacterium | reverse complement strand
ACGTTCAACTTGAATACCTCGATCGCCTGGTTCAGTTGTTTCTTTCTGATGAGCGAATAGCCGAATGTGTTCAGGTCGGATTCGCTGACGTAGAGGTCGGCAGGGGCGCTTTTCCTGAGGCTGCGAAATTCAGCAGTCATCGCCTCGACGCCTTTTTCGTTAAGCGTCTTTGAAAGGACGTCGGACAACGAGCGCGCTTTGATATCGAGCAGTTCGACGATGAAAATCAAGGTGGCGTTGGGAGGGATGACACCGCCGCCGGCGCCCTTCACGCCGTAACCAATAGCTGGCGGAATAACGAGGATCGCCTGATCGCCAATGTGCAGTTTCGAGAGGCCCTCGTCATAGCCTTTGATTACCTGGCCGGCGCCTAGTTTGAAAGTGAACGGCTGGTTGCGATCGCGCGAGCTATCGAACTTCACGCCGTTCGTCAACGTGCCGGTGTAATGAAGGATGACCGTCTCACCGCGCTTAGCCACACGCCCTGTTCCGGTTTTAGTTATCAGGTAGGTTAGTCCGGACGGCGTGGTGACGGATGCCGCAGCGCGTGTCGGCGCACGACGAGATTTAGTTTTTGCCGCGGCATTGGCCGAGAGTAGACAGATGACGAGTGTGATCAGTAACAGGTTTAGTTTCATGGGATGAATAGTAAATGGGGAATGGTGAATGGAGAAATGGGGGAAGAGGGGAATGGGGGAATCGGGAAAAGCGAGACTGATCTCTAAACGCCGAAAGCGTTCGCGAATCTCAGCCCAGGGTTGTTTCAACCCTGGGACAACGTGGAGTTATTGATTGTTGCAACCGCTGAAAGGGTTGCGAAGAATTTTGTCATCGGCGACAGTGTCCCAGGGTTGCAACAACCCTGGGCTGAAATTAGCGAACGCCTTCGGCGTTTAAGCGACAGGCGACTGAAGATGTACAGGCTACGCTCGCGAATGGTATGACTAAGAGATGAGCAAATATCGTCAGCGCGGATACATGGACTACGACCGCGATTCCCCCTCGCCGAAGTCGCAAACCAAGCCGCAATCGACGCCTCCCGATCGCGAGGGACCGCGCTCGCCACGCATGATGTCCTTTGGCGAGGCGTCGAAGTGCACCGCGTGCGGAGCGAAGACTCCGTCCAGCATCAACGTCGACAGCTCTTGCCTAAAGTGCAACGTTGACCTGCATAGCTGCCGTCAGTGCACACATTTCGATCCAGGGGCGCGGTTCGAATGTAATAAGACTATTCCGGCACGGATATTGAACAAACACGCGCGCAATGAATGCGAACTGTTCGCGACGCGAATTATCGTCGAGCGCGAAACCTCTTCAGGCCCGCCGAGCAATGCGCGGGACGCGTTCGCAAAACTATTTAAGAAGTGAAGGGCCAGAAAGCGTTCAGCGGACTGGAGCGCAAGCGTCTCGCTTGCGGTGTTAGTTACTCTTCGCGAACGGTTGCAACCGGAACGGTTGCGCTCCAGTCTCCAGTCGTTATTTCTTATAAACGGCAATGCCCCAGAAGTTAATATCCGGCGGCAGCGCATTCCAGTGATCGAAAGAGTGGGAATCGTCTGACTTGTATCGCAACTTGTAATTGCCCGCGGGCAGCGTAATCACGACGTCCACTTTCCGATTCTTGCCAGCTCCGCCGGCACGTGTCGTCAGCGGTTCTTCCATTCGCCAAACCGGCGCACCGTTATCAGCGTTTTCAATCCAGCCGTAGTCAAACATCTCGCCCGCCTGTCCTTCGCCGGCGGCGTAAATACGCACCTGTTGACTGTCCTTTAAGCTGAAAAGGACTGTCTTATCTTCGCTGTCCGCCACCCGAACAATCTGCGCAATCAACGGCAAGGCTACTAAATCCGCAGGCAGCGGCTTTAGAAAGATTTCCCCGTACAGTTTCATAAATTGCGCTGCTTCGGTTGCGCGTCCCACGCTTTGATTGACGCGAAACTTTGAAACCAAATCCGTGCGATACAGATCGGCGTAGGGTTTGTCCGCGACAGCTTTGAGCTGATTCTTTAATTCGGGAACCGGAGCGTTCCAATTGATGTCAGGCAAAGGCTCGCCGAACTTCTCCGGGAAGACAAACGTCTTCAGGAACGCCATGCCCGCGGGGGAGCTGAGCGCATCGCCCGAACCAAGGTCCGTCGGGCGACTAAGATTGTCGGAGTTGGCCATGATGATGAAGGTCAGGTTTCGCTCGGGCACTTTCAAGATAAACGACGAGTTGCCGGTCCAATATCCGTAATGCCAAATCAGCTTCGTGCCCTTGTAGTTCTGCGTGAACCAACCAAGACCATACGGCAGCTCTTCGCCTTTGGTTGAACGCGTGGGCGTGAAGGCAAGCTGCTGAGTTTCTTTAGTGAGAAACTTATTTTGATCGATGGCGATGTCATACTTCGCCATATCGAGAACTGTGGACATCAAGCCGGCGGAGACGCTGAAGCTTTGCGGGTAACTGATCTTCGTCGTCTTAAACTCACGATCGAGCGCATAGGGTTGAGCCAGCGTCTTGACCACCGTGTCGAATCTTTGCTGATGCTTTTCGGTGATCATGCCTCTGTCCATGGGCGACTGATGTGAATGAACGAGTTTCCAAGTCCCGTCCTGTTTGTTCAAAAAGAATGAAGTTCTCCAGGGACCTTCGCGGCGCACGGGGCCATTGGGTGGCGTAATCGCCCCGCCAAAAAAGAAAGTGGCGACTGCGCTGTCGCCGTAAACAGCTGTCTCGAGGTTTTGCACGTCAAACTTGAGCTTGAATCCCGCCTGGAACGCGCCACGCAGTTCGGTCGCATCGATGAACGAAGTTAGGAATCCGCCCTCGCCCTGGAACCGGTTGTTCCCGGGTGCGAGGTGCGCCGCGATCTGATCCACGTTGCTGGAGTTGAAGCCGGCGAAGATATCCATCACTGCGGCTTTCACTTCATCCTCCGCTGCGCGACTCACGCCACTCGGAGATTTTGTGCTGACGATCCTGGGAACGTTCGGAGCGGTCTCATTCATGTTGAGCGGGTCGAGAATGTTCGCGATCAAGAGTTCGCCGAACGACTTCCCGGTTGCTACTTGAATAACCTTGTCGAGTTCTGCGTAGCGGTTGCCGTTGTAACGATATTGCTCGCCCGGATTTCCCTCGGAGGTGTGCGAGAACAAATGACGCACAGTGATCACTCCATCGCTCGGCAGGGTGATGCCATACTTCGAGACGGGATCGTCGAGCTTGATCTTTCCGTCCTGCACAAGCTGCATGAGAATCGTGGAAGCAAATGTCTTGGTGAGTGAAGCAAGATGGTAAGGGGTGTGCTCGGTCGCCAGAATTTTGTTTTCGACGTCGGCATAACCAAACCCGCGCGCCCAGAGAACTTTTTGATCCTTCACGATGGCGGCTGAGTAGGCGGGTATTTTGAGCTCTTGTCGAAGATTCTCGAGGAGCGTTTCCAGACGTGCAAGTCGTTCGGCGTCGGAGCGTTGAGCCAACGAGGGCTGAACGGCAAATGCAGTAATGAGGACGGCGGTTACTAACGCTCGTGTTTTCAACTTCATCATGATCTCCTTAGCGCTGAGGGTAATGAAAGATAAAGGAGAGACGTATTTCACGGCCACAACGTTAACTTCGAATCGATAACGCTGAAAGCGTTCGCGAACTTCAGCCCAGGGTTGTTGCAACCCTGGGTACAAGGGGCAACTATTGTTCATTGCAACCCTGAAGGGGTTGCCCCTCGCAACCCCTTCAGGGTTGCGAAGAATTCATAATCGATGACAGGGACCCAGGGTTTCAAAGCAAACCCTGGGCTGAAATTAGCGAACGCTTTCAGCGTTAAAGCACACGCGCCAAACCGCCGCAGGCTCTCAGCGTAAGCCGCTCTTTGAAATACCGTTTCGTTTCGGCCTCTTGCCTAATCTCTTTTATGAACCCGAATCGGCCTTTCACGATTCCAATGAAAGCGGTTTGAGGCGGCATCGGTAAAATCTCCTGTTTTTAAACGAATAGGAGGGCCGACCTAATGCCTCAGTCGCTGGCACAAGTCTGGATACACCTTATCTTCTCAACCAAGAATCGATTCCCATTTCTCAGCGACCAGAAGTTACGAACTGACATGCGTACCTTGCCAAAATGCTTCGTGAACAGGAATGCGAACCGCTGATCGTCAATGGTGTTGAGGATCATATTCATGCCTTGTTCGCATTGTCGAGAACTCATTCAATTGCGTCAGTCGTCAAGGAGATCAAACGCACCTCTTCCGGTTTTGCAAAGG
>JBKPNP010000960.1:0-4888 GCA_046732775.1 Acidobacteriota bacterium | reverse complement strand
GATGCGACGCGCTACTTAAATAAGTGGAGTTTTTTCCAAAGGGAATCGCTGACCGGTGAGTGCCAGCATCCGCTCGCTACCGCTCGCGGTTCTGCAAAGGCGCGACTCCCGTAAAACAGCCATTCTTGCGTGTCCCTCTTTCAAAAAAACCGGACAGGCAGGAATGCCTGTCCTACTTACAGCGGTAAATCGATATTGAACGTGGTTCCCTGTTCCGGTTCACTGGAAACACTAATCGTACCGTCATGTTGTTCGACAATTTGCTTCACGATCGCCAACCCTAACCCCGTGCCGCGCTTCTTCGTCGAAAAGAAAGGCTCGAAGATTCTGTCGACGGTGGCCTGATCCATGCCGCTTCCCTTATCTGCAATCGTCACTCGCGCATAACGACGCGCCCGAACCAGATCGCCATCTTCACCGCTCATTACTGGCGCAAACACTTCTGTTGCAATTGTGACCGGCGCACCTCTCGGACTCGCATCGATCGCATTTGCGATGATGTTGACCATAACCTGACTCAGTTGATCGAAGTCCCAGTGGCCGGTAACGTCCTGCTGAATTAACTGTTTCTTAATCGGCGTGTCTTTTTCGTTGATCTTGTCGGCGACCAAATCAAGACTGTGATCCACCAGCTCGTTAATATCAACGTTCGCCTGTTCCAGCGCTTTCCGGCGAGAAAACTGCGCCACATCCACCACCAATTTGCTGAGATGCTTGATGCCGCGCTCAACCAACTCGATCGTGTTAAGGGCGTCTGCGTCCGAAACACTATCGCGCAACATGGAAACGCCCAGGCGAATGCTGCCGAGCGGGTTTCTGATTTCGTGCGCCACTTGTGCCGTCGCCTGCCCCACCGCCGCGAGTGATTCCTGTCGACGCAAACCGCGCTCGGCCTCAGCCGCTTCAGTCACGTCCACCATCGTCAAAATTTGTCCGCGTGATTCGTCGATTGCAAAGGGCGACGAATAGACGTCGAAAGTTTGGTCCGTTTCCGCGTCGGCATTCGACGGCACAACCCAACGTCCGCGATACGAAGCTCGATCCACGCGTGAGGCGGTGGCAGCCTCGAGCATTTTCAGAGCATCGTCGGAAGCAAACTTTTCGTAGACCGAAGCCCCGATCGTCGCGCGCGGGAAGATGCGGAAGAAGGCCGCGTTTGCACTACGAATACGATCGTTCTCATCGATGGCGGCTACGGCACTCACCATCCCTTCCAACAACTGGCTGGTGAACATGCGTTCGCGCCGTGCTGCTTCAACGCTGCGCCGCATCTCATTGAAGCGGCGCTGAATTTCCCAGATAGTACCGGCGGCGACGACCGCGCCGACCAGCAACGCTATCAACGTCCAGGTGCTGATAGACCGCGCGGCGTCCTGCTGAATAATTTCACTTTGACGTACGACATCAACCTGCTGTTGCGTAGAGGCTTCGAGCAGACTGTTGAGTTCAGTATCCACAACCCCAAACTTCTTATAACCTTCGAGCGAGTAACGTCGGAGGTCGTCAGTGATTTGAATGTACTCTGCGAGATCCGTTCGAAACTGGGCCCAAGTGGGCTCGCTCATTAGGGGCCGGTCGATCTCTTTCAACAGCTTTGTGGTTTCGCTTCGCGCAGTCGCCAGGCGCAAATCAAAAGGCGGCCGGAACTCGCGTCGTGAATCGGCTTCGTCGCGCGCGCGTGCTTCATTATCGAGCCTGGTAAGCGCAAGTCGCATCTTGAGCAGGAAGCCAAGCCTTGCCGAATGCTGATTCTCCAGATTGAGGACCGCCTCGCCAACCTCGTCCATGCGACGCGTGCTTAACCAACCCAACACGCCTACCAACATCAGCAGTAAAACAAAGCCAACGATTAGCGGAAGGATTGAGGGCGAAAGCCGGCGGTTCGAAGCCGCATTGCTCGCGTTGTTTGCCGGCGAAGGCGGCGCGTTTGGGATTTCACTGCGACGATAGACCGTGCGCGGGGGCGGCGTTTCGCCGCTAACCAGAGAGCGTTTGACGAGACCGTTTGGCGCAACGTCGTCGCTCGGGGAATCCGGATCTGGACGGTCGTTATCCATGTTGAATCAGGCCGCGTTGGTCACCGGTTCGCGGGGCCTTGTTAGGGCTTGGCGTCCATCCAATTGTCGGCAATGCCCACGTCAACAATCAAAGGCACATCCAAACTCACCGCCGACTCCATTTCGCGTTTGAGAATGCCGGCCACGAGCTCAGCCGAAGGGGCAGGAGTTTCTACCAACAACTCATCGTGCACCTGCATCAGCAATTGTGCTTCAACGCCTTCGCGTTTGAACTCCTCATCAACCTTCAGCATCGCAATCTTAACAATGTCACTGGCAGTTCCCTGAATGGGCATGTTGATGGCTTCGCGTTCGGCGGCCTTACGAATGTTCGCATTGCGATCGGTGATTCCCGGCAGCGGGCGGATACGGCCGTAGATCGAACGAACGTAGCCATGCTCGCGCGCGCGTATCGGCACCTCTTCCATGTAGCGCCGCACGCCCTTGTAGGTGTTGTAGTAGTCTTCAATTACTTTCTTTGCTTCCTGACGCGAGATACCGACGCGCTGCGACAGCCCCCATGGCTCGATCGCGTAGGCAATCGCGAAGTTAACAATCTTGGCGAAGCGCCGCGCTTCTTTTAACTCCTCATCGGTCTTCGCGCCGAACACCAGCCGTGCGGTGCGCGCATGGATGTCTTCGCCCTTCTGAAACGCTTCGAGCATTACCGGATCCTGCGTGATGTGGGCCAGCAGCCGCAGCTCCAGCTGCGAATAGTCTGCCGAGATAATTCTGTTTCCCTTTTCGGCGACGAACGAACGACGGATACGACGGCCGAGCTCCGTGCGTATCGGGATGTTTTGCAGGTTCGGATCGCTGGACGAGAGACGCCCCGTAGCGGCCACTGTTTGATTCAGCAAGCAATGAATGCGACCGTCAGGCGCGATTTGATGAGGCAGCGCGTCGGTGTAAACGCTTTTGAGTTTGTCCAGCTCACGGTATTCGATGATCAAGCGCGGCAGTTCAAATGTTTGCGCCAACTCTTCGAGCACGGCCTTGCTGGTAGAGATGCGACCGGTGGAAGTCTTCCGACCCGATGTCATGTCGAGGTCGGAAAGTACTTCCCCAACCTGTTTCGGCGAGCCGATGTTGAACTCACGACCGGCAAGCTCGAAAATCTTTACGGTTAGCTTTTTGAGTTCAAGTCCGAGATAGCTGGACAACTCGGACAACGTGGCGCGATCGACCTTCAGGCCGATTTTCTCCATGCGAAACAGCAACGGCGCCAGCGGCAATTCCATCTCGCTGTAAATCGTCTCCAACTTCTTCTCGAGGATGCGCTGGCGCAGGACTTTCGCGGTGCGTGAGGTCAGGTCAGCAGCGACGGCCGTTTCCCACTGCATGTCAGACCAGTTGCCGGCAGGCTTGTCGATCCGCTCGACGCCCACCGCATCGCGAGCCAGGTCGGCAAGTTCATACTTGCTGCGATTGGGATCGAGCAGGTAGGCAGCGAGCATCGTGTCGTCCTTGACGCCTGCGAGCGCGATGTCGAGCTTGCTGAGTAAACCCACGGCGCGCTTTAAGTCGTGGACTGACTTTTCAATCAAGCCGTTACCCAAAACTTCTCGCAAGGCAACGACAGCACTGTCACGTCCTTCGGCAAACTTGTTGAGATCGACAAATGCGGCGCGACCTTCGGCAGTTGAAACCGCGATGCCGTCGGCCATTTCAAAATCAATCGCGCACTGTTGTTCGAGCTGCAGCTCACCGTTTTCTTTTTCTTCCGTCTTCTCCGCAGGTCGAACGCTGGAATCAGCGATCGCGATGCCCACGCTTTCTGCGTCCCATAAACTCTGAATCAGGACGTTCAATCCCGCCTGTGAATCAACAATCGAATAGTTGAGTTCGCCGGTTGACTGCGAGGGTGCAGACGAGGCGGCATCTGCAAACTCACGGCTCAAGGCCGCGAATTCGAGTTCCTTGAACAGTTCATATGCGGCTGCGCGATCGGGAGGCCGTGAGCGCAGTAGTTCGAGATCGACGTCGATGTCGAGATCGAGGCGGATGCGCGCGAGCTCGCGCGACTGCCGAATCAAGTCAGCATTGTCGCGCAGCGATTCGCGATACGTCTTGTGCTTAACTTCTTCCCAGCGTTCCAGCGCCTGCTCGATCGAACCAAACTGCGTGATGACCTGCACCGCGCCCTTGGCGCCGATACCGGGCGCGCCGGGAATGTTGTCAATCGAGTCGCCCATCAGCCCCAGCAAATCGACAACCTTCGTCGCCGGTACACCAAACTTCTTTTCCACCCACGCTTCATCGCACCATTCAATTGGTGGCACGTATTCTTTGCGCTTCGCGACCTGCGAATTTGTGCGCATGCAAACGACCAAAGGATCGCGCACCAGCTGGCACATGTCCTTGTCATTGGAAACGATTACCGCTTGCAGGCCTCGTTGAGCGATCTTCAAAGCCATCGTTCCGATTACGTCGTCGGCTTCAAAACCTGGCGCATTGATCACCGGAATATTGAAGGCTTCGCACAGCCGGATGATGTATGGCAGTTGTGAAGCGAGATCATCGGGCATAGCCAGCCGGTTCGCTTTGTAACCGGCGAATGTCTCGTGGCGAAACGTCTTCTCTTTTGACTCGAAAATGGCGGCGATGTAGTTCGGCTTCTCATCAGTCAACAACTTGCGCAGCATGTTGGTGAAGATGTAAACCGCCTGTGTTACCTGGCCGGTGGAAGTACCGAGCGGCGCGACACGATTCGCCATCGGCGCAAAAAACGCGCGAAAGATGTGCGACATGGAATCGATGAGAAAAACGCGTTCGACCGACTGATTCTTTTCAGCGGAGGCTTGCTTTGCTGGCATGTGATTCGATGATAG
>JBKPNP010000959.1:0-10339 GCA_046732775.1 Acidobacteriota bacterium | reverse complement strand
GAGTTGAATATTCCTTAGAGCCGTCGTGCCCTTTCTCATGAGTTTGAGCACGTGATCGCTCAGGCTCTCAATACCGGGCTGGATACGCGAAACGCCGGCCTCCTTGAGAATCTTGACTTGCGCGCGCGAGAGATTTGATTTCACTTCATAAAAGAGCTGCAGCGAACGACGCGCGCGGGCGAGCGCCGGCAGCATGTCCGCGAAGTACTTCATGTCGAGAATGTTGTCCACCACTTCTACGTTGGTTACTTGCCAACGATCCACCAGCAACTCAAGCTCATCCAACGCGCGACGAGGACTCTTGCTGCGAAAGGCCATGGTGCCACCGTTAAGTCCGCAGAACGTGCAATGTGATTTCGCTCCCCACCAACAGCCCCGCGATGTTTCGAAAAGCAGATTGGGTGCGATCGAGGCTGAGACCGTGCATTGGTTAAGGTCCTGGAAGTAATCGGAAAAATCCGGGATTGGCAGTGCATCCATATCGCGAATCATCTCCGGCGGGCCGCTGGCTACGGTTTGATGCTGGTCACGATAGACGACGCCCGGAATCGGCTCGAGTTTTCCATTCATCGGCGTGCGATTGAACACGCGCTGCACGAGTGCGGGAAAACTCGCCTCCGCCTCTCCTGAACAAACGTAGTCGACGAAAGGAAACTGGCGGTGAAGTTCAACGCCCATTTGCCCTTCCCAATTTGCCCCACCAAAAGTGATGGAGATTTTCGGATACGCTTTCTTGATTCGCTTTGCTAATGCCAGGGAAGCAATATTTTGTTCAAAGGTCGAGGTGAAACCAACCATAGCGTAGTCGGGCCAGGGGATGCTCTCCATGCAGTGATCAAGGAAATAAGGCACTCGCGAACGGATGTTTAAGATGCGTTGAATATCCGTGTCCGATACGCGCCACGTGGTTCGCAAAATGTTCTGGACATAATTTTGATCGACGTCGGGTCGTTCTCCGTAGAGAGCCGGCGTAAATGACCAGTCGCCGGCAAAAGCGGTGTAGGGAAGCTGATAACACATCCATTGATACTCTTCGTGCCCCACAAACTCTGCGAAATTGAACGTGAGATAGCGCACGTCACACTCAAAACCAGCGGCCCGCACGCATTCCTTCAGCAGACTTAAACCGAGTGCCGGGCGCTCCAGCGCTCCCATAGGCATGCTAATCAGCAATATCTTTTTCATGTTTACCCCCCACAGGTACCGACAGCGACGGGTGTGCAACGCCGCGACTCGATAAGACACCGCGGCGTCACACGCTCCGACGTTTCCAACTATTGGTTGTCGAATTCTGAGTTGATAATGAGCTCACTCAGAGCAGCAACGTCTTCACTCGAAAGTGCCGGTTGTGACGTGCCGCCTTCGCCGGTGCCTTCCATTTCAGACATGCTGCCTTCCGGCTTCGCGATGATCGGCCCGGGATTAATGATTGGGGCAATCGGCTTAACCGGCTGAATCGGGATAACCGGTCCGGGCTGAATCGGCTTAATTGGTTGCACCGGTTGTATTGGCTTGATCGGCGCCGGAGGACCTATGGGGCCTACGATTGGAGACGGCCCGACAACCGGAGTTGGGCCGGGTGATGGACCGACGATTGGTGTCGGACCTGGGGACGGGCCGACGATTGGTGTCGGGCCGGGGGATGGGCCGACGATCGGAGTTGGGCCGGGTGCTGGGCCTGGGCTGACTACGCCCGGACCTATTGGCCCGACGACGCCGAGGCACGTGACCTTCGCCAGCATCACTGCTTTGTGGGCATCAACTAGACCGTGGCCAGTTGCGATATCAACGCCGGGCCCCGCTGCGTAGCCGGCCGGAAATATCGGCGTCCCCTGGACCGGATTGCTGTTGCCGGCGGTAACGTCGCGCGCCGTATTCTTCATGATGGTTCTAACCTGCGCCGGTGTGAGACTGGGACAAGCTTGCTTCACGAGAGCTGCGACTCCAGCAAGTTGCGGCGCTGCCGCCGAGGTTCCGCTAAACGCGCCCCAGCCGTCGCTATTCGTAGTCTCATCACCGTTCGGAAAAGTTGAACCCGCGTTGCCGACGTCTATTTCATCGCCAGGCTCCAGCGGCAGCATGACATAAATCGCCTTCGGCTTCATGCCGACAAGGCCGCAAAGATCCGGACAGGCGCGGCCAGGATAAACATTGCCGGGATAGCTGCTCGCGTAGTTAGAAGCTTGCAGCGACTCGTCTTTGTCCATGAATACCCCGCCCGCGGAAATCACGTCCGGATGCATTCCGGGAAAACCGTAGTGTCCATTGCCTGCGGAGAAAACCACAATAATCCCGGAAGCAACGGCGGCGGCGATCGCGGCCGCCAATAGCTGGTTAGCGGCGCTCAAGGAAGGATTGGGGTTGTGACTGCCCCAACTGCAGGTAATGATATTTGGGTTAAGACCGACAGCGGCGTTGAAGCCACCGGTGGAATTTACAAAGCTTATCTTTACCGGCATGAAATCTACGTCGGGGGCGTTCGCGAAAATGTTGGCTGATTCCCCGGTGCCGTGTCCAACTTCGTCTCTTAGCGGAAGCGTGGCCGCCGGACCCAAAACCACCGGAGCAGCCCGATAACCGCGACCCACGAAGTAAGGATGCTTAAACCAGCCGGTATCGCACATGGCCACCTTAATACCCTTGCCCGTGATGCCAGCACGATGTGCCTTATCAGCGTTACACGCGAGCGAAACGTCGCCTGGCATACGCAAATGCCAGTAAGACTTGAGCGGCGCGTACATCGAAGCAGCCATGACGTAACGCGGCTCTTCGAGGGCCACGCCCTCGATTGAGTCTGCGAAGGGAGTGCTTTCCGTTTGGATTAATCCCGACAAACTCGTATCGGGGCTATCGAGGAATTGTCCGACATCCTTGCGTGCGCCCTCCTTGATCACCGGGCGATCTTCGACCACGATGTTTGTTCCAAAAGCACGACGGTATTGGGCCGGAGTGCCGGCAATATTGATCGACAGCGGCCCGATCTGCAGGATGTCGAAACCAGCTTCCTGGAGTCGGCGAACGGCGGCTTCGACAACGTCTGCCTCGGAGAAAAAGTTTGTAATGGTTTCGGCGTGGATTTGATTCTGTGCTTCAAACATCGACACGCCGCCGACCGAGCGAGGTGAAACGTTCGCGAAAATTCTCGCAGGCAGGGAATCCTTACTTAGTGTCGGACCTCGGCTGGCTCTCGGTGCTGCCTTTTTGGACGTAGTTGGCGTTTTTTTGGATTTCAACTTTCTCGTTGTCATTGTGAGAGTCTCCCATAGAGGTTGAAAGTAAAATCATGCGCGGAGGGATATTCCAACGCGCGAGGATAGTTGGAGGCTCGACGATTTTCCGGCGCCCAGGATCGGGGGGAAGATGAGTCGCGCGAAACCGATGCGGCGAGTCTATGCTCACCGGTCTCATGGGCCTGAATACTGGAATCGTGGAAGGTTAAATCCCACGGAAATCGAGCAAAGAGTGTGAGACCCTGGTGAGAAACAATTTCAAGAGGATGTTGGTATACGCCTCTTGGAAGCCAATGTCAACGGTTCTGTTAATAAAAAGATGGCCTGGATACGTATGTGGCAAAGGCGGCTCAAAAGGACTACTTGTCGATCTTCTTTCGTGCCTTAGTTTGGCAATCTCGTTTGCATCAAGGATGGTGCACGTTCGCCGCCGCATTGCTTGTCGCGACTAACAGGTTTCTTTCATAGTCGGTAAAACCTCTCCTCTCGGGATCAGTTTTTAGTAATCGGGCCGACGTGCTAGATTTCGCGCGCGTCAGGCTTCCTTAAACGATTCACCCTCCTGTCGATCTTCAAACGCAACCGCGCGCGCTTCTGACTTCCCAACACGGAATTCTATGTTTTGAGACAAACATGAAAATTTCTTTCCGTTTCACCATGTACCTCTGTTTACTTCTGATGGCAGGCCTCGCTGAACCTATCAGCGCTCAAGATCTGGACAACGTAACCCTTACAGGACGTGTTACCGATACGAACGAGGCCGTCATCCCGGGCGCTACCGTCGAAGCAATTTTTGTTAAGACGGGCACCGCGCGCACGACAGTGACTGACAGCGAGGGGCGCTATCGCATCATTCAGCTCGAGCCCGGTCTTTACACTCTCCGCGTCCGCGCAACAGGTTTCGCCACGCAGGAAAAGCGGGAACTAACATTCATCGCCGGGAAGAATGTGCAGTTCGAATTTGTGCTCGTTCCTCAAGGCATCACGGTTGATCCGGTGACGATTACTGCGGCTGACGCGCCGGCAATCGACGTCACGCGCACAGTGGTTGGCGGGACGATAGCGACGCATGAAGTGGAATCACTGCCAATCAATTCGCGTTCGCCGCTGGATCTAATTTTCACTTTGCCTGGCGTTACCGAAGAAGCACTCACCACGCGCGACCTCGCTGAAGACAAGAACACCAGCCCGGCAAACACGCCTGAGGAGTCGGGAACCTTTTCATTGTCCGGCGGACCCGCCTACTCAAATAACATCACCATCGACGGACTCGACAACAACGACGACCGTTCGGCACGTGAACGTTTTCAACCGTCTGTTGAGGCAGTCGAAGAAGTGCAGGTCATTACAAACCAGTTTTCCGCAGAATACGGGCGCGCCTCCGGCGGCCGCATCAACATCCGCACGCGCGGCGGTTCCAGTCAGTATCGCGGTCGTGCGTTCTATTTTTTTCGCAATGATTTTTTCAACGCGAATACGTCGAACAACAAGGCGCGCGGCCTGCCGCGTTTGCCACTGGAAGAACACAACCCCGGATTCACATTGAGCGGCCCGGTTCGTTTGCCGTGGTACGACGGCAGAACGAAAAGCTTTTTCTTCACCGCCTACGAGTACGACACGGTGCTCGACGCGGCAACGATCGACACGCTCGTTCCAATCCAAAACAATCCTCTATTTCCAATTCCCGCGCCGACCGTCACAGAGCTGGCGGCGATTGGCGTCTTACGAATGGCTGCCGGGATCGCGCCTTTTATCTCCACCATTTCTACGCCGGTTAAGAACCATACGTTAACAACGCGCATTGACCATCAATTTTCTACCGTGCATAACGCCTCACTTCTTTATCAATTCGGGCGGCAAAACAATCTGCGACAGTTTGGCGGCGGCAATCGTCTCGCGGAAGCGCTGCTGGGAAAGACGCGGAACTCAGACGCGATTTCTTACACCGACAATTATGTCTTCTCTTCCACGCTTGTGAATCAAACGCGCTTCCAGCTTTCTCGTTTGACTCCGGCGGTGACGGCGAGTGGCGGTCGAAGGCCGGTTGTGCTGATCACGCTGGATGATCCATTACCGGCGAGTGATGCTGCTCAAAGGTCCGGCACCCTCGTCGCCGGTTCATCGACGTCAGGCGCAACTGATCGACGCGAGCAACGCGCGCAGGTGCAGGAAATTGTTGCCTCCGAACACGGCTCACACTCACTCAAGATTGGTGGTGACGTTCAGTACATCAGCTCGACGTTTATCGATCTCTCAGATATTTCCGGCACCTACAGTTTCGCGAATGCCCTCGACTTCGTCGCCAACGCGCCGAGCCGTTTCCGGCAAAACTTTCAGGCGGAGTCCACGCAGCACAACACTTACATCGGGCTGTTCCTGCAGGACGATTGGCGTTTGCGGCCGAACCTGGTTTTAAGTTATGGCCTGCGATACGAGAAGGAAACCATTGTTAAAGACGTGAACAACTGGGGACCCCGTATCTCGTTGGCTTACGATCCCTTTAAAAACGGAAAGACGGTGCTGAGGTTTGGCGCCGGAATCTTTTACAACCGCGCATTGCTACGCACCGTTGACGATTTCACGCTCGGCGCGCAACAGCGTTTCTTCGACACCAACAACCTCATCGATCCGGCTACGGGCCAACTCGGCAGCGCCGACTTCCGGCGCGCATTCATCGCGGCATACCTGAAGTTTCCGGCAACCCTCACCATCGATTCACCGATCGTCAAAAGTTTCGGCGTATTAAACTCCGGATTCTCCCGGCGGCTGGATCCCGCTCTTCGGATTCCCGAAAGCTATCAGGCAAATGTCGGAATCGAACGCGAGATTGCGGGCGGCTTTGTATTTGAGAGTAACTACACTTTTAATCGCGGATTGCATCTATGGCGTGAATTCAACGCGAATGCTCCGCGCCTGCCCGCCGGTTTTAAGGACTTTGCCGAATACCTCGGCTCGCGCGACTTCGTCAATTTCCGCAGGAGTCCGTTTGGCATCCGTCCGCTTTACAACGTGTCAACAGCAGGCGATCTTATCCGCTTTGTTTTCCAGCCTAACGACCCGGTAAACCCGAATGTTGTGTCGCGTATCTTCGAGTTTGGCGTACCTGTATCGTTAATAAATTTGAACAGCTTCAGTTCGGCGACGGCAGTCGAAGTAGCAAAGGCCGCGTTGAATCGTCTTCGTCCCGATCCTGCGCGCGCGGATATCCAACAACTGGTCTCGGCGGGTAATAGCTTCTACCACGGAGTGACGGTGGAACTGCGTAAGCGATTCAAGCAAACAAAGAACTTCGCGTTCTCGTTTCGCTCGGCCTACACCTTTTCTCATTTGACTGATGACGGCATCGTCAACACTTCCGACGCCTTGATCGCCGGTGACTTTTTCGGCGAACGGGCGTTGAGTTTGTTGGATCGCCGCCACCGCTTTGTTTTTTCCGGCACCTTTGATACGCCGAACTACCTTGGCAAACTCCGCTTCGCGCCCGTCGTTCGAATCACGTCAGGCGCGCCATTCAATATTTCCATCGGCGGCGCTGATCGCAACCTCGACGACGTCGGTAACGACCGCCCTATCTTCACCGGCGATCCCAGCCTGCTTCACTGGCGCAAGCCAGGGGACCAAATCGATCCGGCAATAATCAACCTGTTCGCTTTGCCTACTATTGGTCAAACTGGAAACCTGCCTCGTAACGCGGGCCACGGGCCGGGCCAGTTCTTCTTCGATCTGAATGTCACCCGCGAATTTCGTCTCAGCGAACGTATGCGGCTTCGGCCGGTCGTCGAATTTGATAATGTGCTGAACAAAAGCGTGCCCAGTTTTGGCAGCGAGTTCATAAACTTCAATGCGTTAGCTCCCAACTCCACCGCGGAGCAACGCCAGGCCTTCCTCGACTCTTTTCTCGTAACCACCCGCACCTTGCGCCCACGCCAGATACGTTTCGGCGTGCGGTTCGACTTCTAACATCCACCATGACGCATGTCCGACAAGCTTCAGCTTGTCGTCTAGCTCCAAGAGCGACAAACTAAAGTTCGTCGAACACTTTCGCCGAGTCCGTTAGTTGTACTTCAGTTAAACAGCGGGAACTAACACGGCTACTGCGCTCGCATTGTGTGATAAATTCCCACCGATGGTTGACGGGTCATCACAATCAGAGCACGTCAGCGAGGTTGATACCGCGCTCCTCGACGCCGATCTCTTCCTCAAATACCAGGCGCCTGACCGCGCCATCAAAAGATTGAAGGAGGCACTCGAGGGAAACCCGCGCTCGATCCCACTGCGCGAACGCATGCGTGAAATTTGCATCGTGCAGAAGCAACCAGAGGAAGCGGCGCGGCAGTGTCTGGCGCTGGCGCGTTTGTATGTCGAACGTGAAGAGTTTGATGATGCCTACGACCGGCTGCTCGAAGCTAAGCAACTGGATTCGCGCCTTAACATCGCCGGCGGCCTGGAAGCGATTCGTCGCGCTCGTCGACCCGATCTGCGACCGGAAGCGAACCAGGCGCACAAGTCGTCCGTTCCGTCAGTCACGCTCGGCGGCGATCTATCCGTCATCAGTGTCTTCGACGCCATCCAGGTAATCGAAAACGCCCGGCTTACCGGCACGCTCCATTTGACTAACGACACGCAGAGCGGCGCCGTCTATTTCAACGAGGGAAGAATTGCCGACGCGGAAGCGGCGGGCGCCACGGGCGAACAGGGCTTCCGCGGCGTTGTGGAAATCACGCACGGCGCCTTTGAGTTTCAAAGGTCTGCCGCAACCTTCCCGACCCGCATACAAGCCGCCAGCAATACCAACCTGATTCTCGACGCCCTCCGCCAACTCGACGAAGACAAGAAATAGTTTCGCCAACCTTCGTGATTTCAGTAAGAAAATTTCTGGCTCAAGCGACCCAACGCGAGTGCACCCAGTGCTAATCCAAAGTCGCGCAAGGCAACGTCAAAGTAGCCAGGCACCAGAAGTAAATTCGCGATGATCACGATCAGCCAGGCACTCACGACGTAGGCAAACAATCGCGGCTTAAACCACACGCCCAACCCGGCCACAATCTCAATAACGCCGGCAGCCAACATCACTTCGTGTCCGTGCCCGCCGGTCAGATTGTTTACAAACGCCGGCAGATACTGATCCCAGTTCACCAGTAGATGAAAAAACTTGTCGAGGCCCGCGACTATCGGCGCCACGGTGAAGCCGAGATGCAGGATTTGGTAAGCCTGATAGCCGGGATTACTCGCATCCGTGTTCGCGGTTTCAATTGCGCTCGCTTCAAAAATTGCCTGTGCCATAAAAGCTCCTTTGCTGAGTTGTTGTTTTGGTCGCGACAGGGCACGACCGCGGTTTTCCTGAACAATACTTCTATCCTCATAATAAGTCAAGAAAGATATTGACTTATTGGTAAAACCAGATGGATGCGCGTTATAATCCGGCTTGAATCGAGGGCTGGCGATGGAGAAAACAAAACTAGGGAAGCGTTTTTTTGAAAGCACTCGCGGACGAATTGTCCGTTTGCTGCGCGGCACGAGCTGCACCGTCAACGATCTGGTTGAGGAGCTCGGACTGACGGACAATGCCGTGCGCGCGCATCTGCTAACGTTGGAACGCGATGGCCTGGTGAAACAGGCCGGCATTCAAAGGGGCCATCGTAAGCCGCATTTCTCCTACGAGCTGACGCCCGAAGCAGAGAGTTTGTTTCCTAAGGCTTATGACGACCTCTTGAATAAGTTGATCACGGTCCTACGCAGCCGTCTAACACCGAAGGCATTGCGCGAAGTGCTGCGCGAGGTGGGTCGTTCATTTGCCGGCGACAATAGTTCGCCGAAACGGGCCAGCCTGGAGAGTCGGGCGCAGAACGTTTTGGCTGTGCTCGGGTCGCTTGGCGGCGTCGCCCGGATTGAAAAGGAACAGGGCAAACTGCTGATCACGAGCGCGAGTTGTCCACTCTCCGCGGCGGTGGCGGAACATCCGGAAGTTTGCCAACTCACGGAAGCGTTGGTTTCTGAAATAGTGGGCGCGCCGGTCGCAGAGCGTTGTGATCGAAGTGGTCCGCCGCAGTGTCGCTTTGAAATCGGCAAAGCGTCGTAAGCAACGCGCTAAGCAGGCAGCTCGAGCGTGAAGATACTGCCCTTGCCGAGTTCAGATGTCACTGAGACCTCGCCGCCATGTGCGCGCGCTAAGTGTTTTACAATCGCGAGGCCGAGTCCAATTCCGCCGAAATCCCTTGAACGCGCGCGATCCACCCGATAGAAACGTTCGAACAATCTTTCGAGATGCTGAGCTGGAATACCCTCACCAGTGTCTGCCACGCTGATTCGCGAACGCGAAGCGGTCGAGTCTTGTTCATAACTAACGCGCACTGAACCGCCTTCGCGATTGAATTTGATCGCGTTCTCGACCAGGTTAGTGAGCATCTGTTCGAGCCGTCGACCGTCGGCGGGTATCAACGTCTCTGCCGGCACGTCGTTGGTCACCGATACTTGTTCTGTATTCGCTTTAGTCGCGAGCGACGCCATCACCTCATCAACTACGCGTCGCAGATTTATGCGTTCGACTTGTACGTGCACGTTGCCGGCTTCGATGGCGCTGAGCTCGAGTATGTCGTCGATGAGTTCGTGCATGCGCGTGGCGTTTTTGCGAATAATCGAAAGAAACAGGCGGCTCGCTTCCTTTTCGTCAATGGCACCCGTCTCCAGCGTCTCGATGAAGGCAAGGATCGCGGTCAACGGAGTACGCAGTTCGTGCGAGACGTTCGAAAGAAACTCCTGACGAACCTGTTCGAGGCGCTCAATGCGCGTGACGTCAATAAAAACTCCCAACGCTCCCTGCGCCTTCGTTTGCGTTTCCGCATTACGTCCGCTGGTTGAACCACCGAGCGGCACAACGCGCAAGTCAAAGATCAACCGTTCCGGCCCGTGAGTTTCTACCTTGACGCCGCTTCGCTCAGTTCCCTGCAGCGCATCGAGGAACGCGCTGTAAATTGCCGGATTGCGCGTCAACTCAGTCAGACGTTGCGCTTCAAGTTTGCCGCGCGAGAGATTGAAAAGGCTGTGCGCGGCAGTGTTGGAAGCCACCACCCGCATGTCGCGATCGACCACCAGCAGTCCTTCGCGCATAC
>JBKPNP010000958.1:0-2305 GCA_046732775.1 Acidobacteriota bacterium | reverse complement strand
CCGTGTCGAATTCTGGAGCGCGGCACGTCCAGCGCCTCGCGTACGGCATCGAGGTGGAACCGGATGATGTGTGGTGTCACGCGCACTGAGGGTATGCGACGCGTGCGAGCTAAACGTCGCACTGTTGACTCGCTGACTTGTAATACCTTCGCCAGCTGACGCGCGGTAAGAAACTCCTCACGTTCTTCAATTTCGCGACTCATTGTTTACGATTTATGTCCGCTTCACCGATAGCGCGAGCCGGTAAACCGCAGCGCCATCGACTTCCACGTCCTTGCTCACCGCTTCCCCGCCCTTCGGTGTCGCCGTGATGCGATATTTGGCGACATCGGGTGTTAGCCTGAATACGAATGCGCCAATCTCGTTTGTAACGCGGCCGTCGAGTTTCTTTGTCGTCCCGTCGGCTTCGATCCGTGCCAACTCGATGCGCACATTTGGCATGCTGCGATCGTTCTGGTCAAAAACACTTCCGCGAATAAATGCGATCGAGCCTTCATCAATCGACAGGATTAAGCGGTCGCCCAGCGAACGCGTCTTCCCCGCTTTTACCTCGACGTCCTCAATCGACCCGACGCTCAGTCCGGGCTTGCGCAAGGTAACGCCGTAACGCCCAGGCGCCAGACGCGAAACTAAAAACTCACCGCTTTTGTTCGTCACACCCCGGGCGATTTCACGGTCGCCCTGTCGCACAATCACAGTCACACCGCCGGGTGTCCCGGTTTCGACACGCACCTTGCCTTTGACGCCGCCGGTCGCGCGATCCTGCGCGCTCGTCGCGCCCACACAGATCGCGAGGACGAAAACTAACTGAATGGCTCGTTTCATTTGTTGGATAATACCACCTCGTTTCTGTTGCTCAGAAGCTTCCGCAACCCATAACACTGAAGACGGATGCCCCGGAACTCAGTAGCTGTTGCCTGCGTATTCAACTTTCGAACGCGATATCGCGGCAAACGTTTTGGCCGGCGCGGTGACGCTCGTATAATGCGACCAAGTCGTTCTCCCCCGGCCAACCGAAAGCTCAATGAACAAACCTCGTCCAGTGAAAACGTTTTTCGTTGTATTGTCGCTCGTCGTTGTCGGCGTCTTCACAACGCTGCTGAGCGGCCTGGCCCAGGAATCGACGGCTCCAGTTCAACAACGTCCGCGACAAGTTTTTCCCAAAGACGATCCGCCTCCGGATGAAATCATAAAGTTTGACACCGATCTGGTTTCAGTCGATGTGGTAGCACAGGATGCTCAGGGCCGTCCGGTGCGAAACCTGAAGGCCGAAGACTTCAAGCTTTACTTCGATAACGTGGAACAACCGCTGGCGTTCTTTCAGCTGGAACAGCGAAGCGGCCAGCCACGTCCGCTCGCGCTGGTCTTCGCGCTCGATATTTCGGGCAGCATGACTCCGGAGGAAATGGAACGTCTGCGCGTAGCGCTCAATGCGTTCTCGGCGCGACTGGCCGGACATTCAACTTCCTATGCGGTGATGAGTTTCGGGATGAACGTGAAGGTGGTGCAAAAGTTCACCTCGGAAATCGACAAACTCGATCGCGCGTTCGAACGAATCGCGCGCGATCCGAACGGGCTTTCCACACACACCTACGACGCGGTCGATGACGCCATCCGCTTGCTGGTGCGGCAGGCGCCGCGCACGCGCGAACATCGTTTGATGAAGCGTGCCGTGCTCGTCGTCACAGATGGCTTTCCGGTTGGCGACACCGTTTCGCCGCGCACTGTAATCGAGCGGGCCAATATGGCGGACGCCAGCATCTACATCGTTACCCTGCCTTCTTACTCGCGCATCCTTCCGGCACTGTCACAGAACCCTCTGCCCACGCCGCTGGACGTTAGTGGTCTGGCGGATCGAACGGGCGGACGCAGCGTTTATGCTGAGGAGCAGAACTACGAAGCGCTATTTCGCGCGCTGGCTGAAGAAGTGACATCAGCGTACCTGCTGGCGTTTTATCCGCCTGAAAGCAAGCGACGTGACGGCCAGTTTCACAACATTAGAATTGAGGGTCCGGCAGGTTTACTACTAAAACAGAGTCGGCCCGGCTATCAGGCTGACGGCGGCAAGGGAAGGTAGAAAGCAGTGGGCAGTGGGCAGTGAGCAGTGGGCAGTGAACAGTAGGCAGTAGGCAGTAGGCAGTAGCAAAAAGCACCCGACGCTCAGTGCGGTTAGTTTACTGCCTACTGTCTACTGCCTACTGTCTACTGTCTACTGCCTACTGCCTACTGTTTTTCAGAATTCGTCTTCGTCCTCGTCATCGTCGATATCTTCTTCTTCCACGATGTCCAGTTCCACTGGATCGAG
>JBKPNP010000957.1:0-5091 GCA_046732775.1 Acidobacteriota bacterium | reverse complement strand
GATAAGATGCCAGACAGTTTCCAGCATCGCATGCAATGCTCGCAACCGACAAAGATGGAGTGGGTCAGTTTGGGAGTGAGGTCAGTACACCTGCGGTAGCGGGTGGGTTAACGATTGCAGATTGTCAATTCGCGATTTTGGATTGGCGTATCGCGATAAAGTGAATCGTCAATCGGCAATCGCAAATCGACAATCCAAAGACCCGCAACCGACAAAGATGAAATGAGCAGAAACACGCAAACAGAAAAATTCAAAGACGCGCTGCGCACTGATTCGCCGAGTTACGACGTTACCCTAACGAACGAAGCACTGGAGCAACTGGCGAAATATTACGAACTGCTGGGCCGTTGGAACGCCCGTGTGCATCTTGTGGCGCCATGTTCCGCGCCCGAGTTTGCGAGGCGGCACGTACTCGAGTCGTTGACGGCCCTCAAACATTTACCTGAAGCTGCAAACGTTGCTGAAGTTGGCGCCGGCGCCGGGCTGCCGATCATTCCCTGCCTGATTGCACGCGCTGATCTGCGCGCGATACTTATTGAGTCGGCGCAAAAGAAGGCAGTCTTCCTGCGGGAAGCGCTGGCGCAGATTGGAGCTTCGGGAAGAGCCAGCGTGATCAATCAACGCTTCGAGACGGTACCGACGCCCGCGGTCGAAGTTGTGACCTGTCGCGCGATTGAGCGGTTCGAGGAGATGCTGCGGAATCTATTGCAGTGGGCGCCGTCCAGGGCGACGTTGCTGTTGTTTGGTGCGCAGCGGCTGGAAAAGAAAATTGAAAGCCTTGGGTTTTCGTCGACGAAGGAGCTGATGCCAAACTCACAGGGACGGTTTCTGTACGTTGTGAGAAAGGGATTGATTTGTTAGCGGAAGACTTTTGGAGTGCGGTGACCTGTCACCGCTTTGTCTTCACGGCGGCTTGACGCCGTGCTAACGAAAAAGGCCGCGACAGGTCGCGGCCTCCAAAAGCGGTGACAGGTCACAGCACTCCAAAAAAGAATAGCCTACGGGATGATGTCTAGTCCGATGAGTTGCTGACCCGAAATTACAAACTCCGCCGGCGGCAATTCCATTTCATAAACTGCGGATAAAACTGTCGGTGTGTAACCGCCTGAGTTTCTGTCGCTGTTCAGCGTCGCCACAACCGAAGGCGGCAGGTTTGGCAGCTCACTAGTTCCAATCACGGCACCCGGCGTGATGCGAAACAGCTTAACGTAGAGTCGATCGCTCTTCTTGATTTTGTTAATCGTCTTTACTAGTTGCCCCAAATCCTGCGGGACAAATACTTTCGCGGCTGAACCTTCCTGCAGCGCACCGCCGTCTCCCACGAAAACGAGCAGCTGGCCAGGCGTCGCGTCTTCAGGAATTTGCACCGGAATGCGCTGTACAAACTGCTTGCCTGATTCAGTCCGCACATACGCCTGAATCTCGATCTTTTCGCCGCGGTGCGCTTCCGTTTTGCTGAGTGCGATGCGCTCGAGCGTTCCGGCGTATTTCGTGTCCGTCGATGAGATGTCGAGATTCACGCCCTGAATTTGCACGTCGTCAAAGCCGCTGCCGAGCAGTGAACTAATCGGACCGGCCACCGAACCTGCGGCCAGGATCGGCGAATTGCCCGCGGAAAAACGGCGATCAACTTCGATTGGATCCTGACCCTTGATATCGATGGCGCCTTTAATCGTAATCGTCGAGTCGCCTAACGCGCGCTCGCTGGAAGTGATCGTATTGAAGACCGTGATGTTGAGCAGCAGCGGGGTCAGAAAAGAATCGTTCGCGATCTCGTAAGCATAAGTTTCGGTGCGATCGCGGCTGGTGTGTAAGCTGATCTTCACCGGAATCATCTTTGGAGTTTGTCCTAACTGACCAAACACACCGGATGATCTGTCCTGTGAAATCGAACCCATCATCGCGCCCGGCACTGACAGCTTGAACGAATTGTTTACGTTTGGAATAACCGTCACAACCGCCGTTTCGCTCATCGGCATGTCTGAAGCGCCCAGGCTCAGGAACGGATGGCCAAAAGCGTAAATGCGATCGCCATCGCGGAAAGTGACGGTACCTGCCGCCGCGATCGAATAGTCGCCGCGTACGAGCTGCACACTCACTGACGTGCCCGGCGTTAGCGTCTTCTCATTTGCTTTCGCGAGCGGTGTCATTCCCGCAGCGCCGCCGGCGCCGGACACCGGCAGCAAACCGCCGGCAATAAGTTGTGGGGCAAACATCTGCAACGATTCCTGGCTAATACCCGAGAACACGAGCGGCGTAGCGATGGGGGTCATCTGCTGTCCCATCAAGGGCAGCAGCGGCGACCCGGCCGAAACGGGAGCCATTAACGAGGTGGCGGTCAATGCCGGTTTGGGAAAATTTGGTTTCCAGTCGGTCGCGGCGAGCTGGGCAAATGAAACCGGTCGCGGTTCGCGTGGACGCTGGGTGACGCCGGCCGAACCGCGCTCAAACACGTCAATCATTTGCTGGATGGGAGTGATTCCGGCAATCGGTTCTTTGGCAAACGGAAAAGCAAAAGCGATCGCTCCGACTAGTTTGTTATCGATATAAACCGGCGAGCCGGACATCCCTGCGAACACTCCGGTACGTTCGGCGTTTGCGCCTGACAAGCGCGCAATAATTGCCGTCTGACGCGGCGCCGGATAACCCGGCAACACGCCCAAAATCTCAACTCCAAACTCTTCAGGTTCGGTGCCGGAAAAGACCGTTCGGGCAATTCCCTTCATCCCGGGACGTAAGTCTTCCACCGGAAAGAACCTGGGGTCCTTCGCAGTTACGGTGGCCGCTTTTTGCGCCATACCGAGGCTCGAGAAACCGGTGATAGCGACCGCAATGAGGAGAAACTGGAAAAAACTTTTCATGAAAAATACCTTTGTTGCTGGTAGTGTAAATTTGGAGCCTCGACTGGGGGTTCGGACCCCGCGCGACTATAGCTTTCGTCATCACACCGGTCAAGGTAATGCCTTGACGGGCGGTGTCCTAACTGGTCTGGTAACGCAAACTGTTAGTTTGCGTCCACGTTAAATACCCTGCAGTCAGCGCAAACTAACAGTTTGCTTTACAAATCAGAAGTCGACCTCTTAGACGCAATAACGAGCGCAAACGTTCCTCCGCTACCCCCAAAGTATTTACGCTCTTCTACTGAAGGCACTAAGATTTCTCCCATGACAGATTCCATCGAGGGTTTCATTCTTACCGGCGGCGCTTCGCGTCGAATGGGTAAAGACAAAGCAACCTTGCTGGTGCATGGCGAAACCTTCGTCGAACGCATTGCGCAAGAGCTTGCCCCGCTCTGCCCGACCGTGAGACTCGTCGGCAACGTCCCTCCATCGGGCCGTTTTGAAACCGTCACAGACGTTTATTCCGGATGGGGCGCTCTCGGAGGGGTGCACGCGGCGCTCAACGCCTGCAGTGCCGAATGGGCGCTGGTCGTGGCCTGCGATTTTCCGTCTATTACCACTGAACTGTTTCAGCATTTGGCGTCCCTCAGTGAAGACTCCGCAGCCGTCGCGCCGGTTCAAGCTGACGGAATCCCGCAGCCGCTATGCACGCTTTATCGCGTCGAACCGTGTCTCGGAATCTCAACCGGGCTTATCGAAAGTGGCGAGAGAAAGCCAATTGCTCTGCTACAATCGGTTCGTACGCGTTGGGTAAGTTTTAGTGAACTTAGTAACCTCGCCGGCGCTAATCATTTTTTTGACAACATCAACACTCCGGAAGATTATGCTCGGCTGAGCGCGAAAGGACTCAGCGCCGACGAGGCAGCGATGAGTGAGAACGTTTGACCGGCGTTCGCCAGCTCCTCTTCATTCTTTACCTTCCAATTTCATGGCAACCCGACGACGATTCGGCAAAAAACTGTTCCGGCTGCTGGTACCGATCCTGCTGGTACTGGCAGTGGCGCTGCTGATCGCGCTCGTTTCGATTGTCTATGGAATTACGCGTCCGCCGCGTCGCTCGTATCTTGTCACGCCCGCCACGTTCTCGACTTTAAGTGGCACAGGCAAAGCTCTAAAAGTTACCGAAGAAACGTGGACAAATCGCGATCGCACTTCAGCGCGCGGTTGGTTGTTGCGCGGCGTCGAAGGCGCGCCCGCCGTTATCTTTTTGCATCGTTACGGAGGGGACCGTTCGTTATTGCTGAACCTCGGGATGAAAGTGAACGAGGCAACTGGCTGCACAATTTTGTGGCCTGACTTGCGCGCCCACGGCTTGAACCCGAGCGTGCAGTGGACGTCATTTGGAACGCGTGAAGGCGACGATGTCTTGGCCGCAATTGATTTCTTGCGCAGTCTCAAGGGCGCGGATAAACATAGCTCTTTGATCGCGGATCGGCTCGGAGTCTACGGCGTTGAACTGGGAGCGTATGCGGCCCTACGCGCGGCCAGTACTGATTCGGGAATTCAGGTGTTGGCACTGGATTCAGTGCCGGCGGATCAGGATGAGCTAGTGGACGCTGCGGTTGACGGCGACGTACGAGTTAAAACGAACGCGCTGAACTACCTCGCGCGCCAGGCCACCAAGTTCTATTTGTTCAGGCAGTACGATAACAAGCCCTCGTGTGACCTTGCTCGCTCGCTCGGCCCGCGTCGGGTGATGCTGCTGGCGGGCGACGACGGACGCTTGTTGCGTGAATCAACCAAGGCGCTGGCTCCCTGCTTTGCTGATCCGACTATGGTTGAGACCAGAACCGATTCCGCGCTCAGCGGACTTACCTTGCCCTCAGCGACCGGCCAGGAAGGCGAATCTTACGATCGTCCCGTCATCGACTTCTTCGTTAAAAACCTCAGATAATTTTTCGGACCGCGGGCGTCCCGCCCGCAATGAGCGCGAAGCGCGAACCGGGTCTAATTGTGAAGACGGCGATTTGGAGGGCGGCGGCTTGACGCCGCTTTCGCTATTCGTCCGTTTGCGGGCTCTTCAATCAACCCGTGCACTAGATGCGGCCCTGCCGCAGTCCGTGCGGAAAGCCTGTGGCTTTCCGTCAAACTCTTACATGAATCCTGAGGCTGAGCCAAAGGAGGTAATCGGTAAGGCAAGTCTTACCGCACGGACGGCTGTGCAGCCGCTGAACGCAGGATCGTCGCGTTC
>JBKPNP010000956.1:0-5474 GCA_046732775.1 Acidobacteriota bacterium | reverse complement strand
CTGCTGCGCGGCCGTATTGAAGACATAGCCGGCTGGGCGCTATTGAACCAGGGAAAGCCTGACGAAGCGGCGGCACACCTGCGCCGCGCGGTTGGCGTCCTGCCCGAAGGCACGCCCGCCGCACGCGCCGCACTGTGGCATCTGGGGTCAGCGCTGGAGCGACAGGACAAGAAGACCGAGGCTCTGTCGTATTACATCAAGAGTTACAACACCGGCGATCCCGACCCTACGCGGCGCACCGTCATCGAACAACTGTATCGCAAAATCCACGGCTCGTTGGATGGACTCGAGGAACGAATCAGTGGCGCACCCCCGGCTGCTGTGGACCAATCCGCGCCCGCTACCGAACCGGCGAGCGACACGCAGACAGCGTCCTCATCAGCAGCGCCGTCCACGCAAATACCGGCGCCCATAGAAAGCGCTGCGCCTACACCCGAACCAACGCGCCCGGCAGAAACACCTGCCGCTACCCCGTCGCCTGAAACTGTTTCGTCCGCTCCTGACACCTCTACCAACAACACGTCTTTAAGCGCGTCGCCAGTCGAGCGCATGGGTAAACCGATCAGGAGTACGATATCGATTACTGGAAAGATCAGGGACAACAACGGCAAGGGTATGGCGAACGTTGTGGTCGTGCTCATCAGCCCGCAAGGCAGCGTGCTTGCGTCCACGACGGACGCTCAGGGAAACTTTTCTTTCTCCCTGGCTCCGTCGGTTTCAGCTCGCAGTTACAGAATCATTCCTTCCAAAGACGGTTTTGCGTTTGATCCGGTTGACCGCGTCCTGCCGGTGTCGATCGACGACTTTAAAGATCAGGACTTCGTCGCCGCCGTCAAGCAGTAAGCGGTGAGCCGTGAGCGGTAAGCAGACGCCACGCACAGAAAATGGCTGCCACTCAACTTGAATGGCAGCCAATTGCTTTGCTGGGAGCGCAGCGCTCCCAGCTAACCGTCACTGCTTACTGCTTACTGATGACTGCTCACTGCTCACCGCTCACTGATTCGGATAAACCATCGTCAGCGGATCAGGTAACGGAATCCGTCGAATCTGGCCGTCCCGGGCAATCTTTGCCAGCGTGAACTGCGGCTTGTCTGGATTACCCTTCGTGATCTCGTCAATGTTGCCGACGACGAGAACTACCAGTTTGTCCGGTTGCAGGTACTTCTGCGCTACCCGCTGCACATCGTCAGCCGTCACGGCCCGAATGCGGTCGCGGTAAGTCGCCCAGTAGTCGGCCGGCCGCTTGGTGTATTCGTCCTGAGCAAACGTCCCGGCGACCTGCGCGGCCGTCGAAAAGATACGCGGGAAAACTTCAATCGCCGAGTTCTTAGCAGTCTCGAGTTCTTCCGCTGAGACCTTCGTGGTGCGCACGCGATTGATCTCTTCCATCACGATTTCGATCGCCTGCGTGGTGGTTGGATTTTTCGACTGAAACGAGGCGCGAAAAGCACCTGGATAATAAACGCCGAGGCCGAAGTTTGATCCCGCACTATAAGCCAGGCCCTCGTCTGAACGCACACGCGACATGATTCGGGAGGTGAAACCCCCGCCGCCGAGAATGTCGTTCATGATTTCGAGGGCATAGGCATCCGGTGAATCGCGCAACGCTCCGATGTGCCCAATGCTCACGCGACCCTGATTCACGTCTGCCTTGTTTACCGTGTACAGGCCGGGCACGATCGTGTTGCTCGGTTTCGGCACCGGCGGCACTGCCATCTTGTTTGAAGGCCAGCCCTTCGTCGCTGCTTCGAGTTTCGCAAGCATCTCATTCGTATTGAAGTCTCCTGAGACGGCGAAAATAAACCCGGCCGGCTGATAATACTTTTGATGAAACGCGATCATGTCGTCGCGAGTAATTCCCTCGATTGAGGCTTTAGTCGAGTCCTTGGTTGAGAAGTGTTCGCCGTACATCAAGCGCGACCACTCGCGCTGCTCGATCGCATCGGTGCGGTCGTTGCGACGTTCCATGCTCTGCAGCAATTGGCTCTTGGCCAACTTGAGCCGATCTTCCTGGAAGCGCGGGTTTCGCAACATGTCGAAATACAGTGCGAACCCTTGATCGACGTCCTTCGCGAGTAAGTTGAGATTGGCATTTCCTTGCGTGTTGCCAATTGAGCTGGAGATGTTTGCCGCCAGAAAATCGGCCGCTTCATCAAACTCTTCAGCTGACTTGCTGGTCGTACCCCCAGCACGCATCTGGGCGCCGGTAAGCGCTGCCAGTCCTTCCTTGCCCGCCGGTTCGAGATACGCCCCGGTGCGAACCAGGGTGGAAACGTTCACCAATGGCAAGTCGTGATCTTCAACCAGGTATGCAACTGCGCCGTTCGACAGCACATGCCGATACTGCTCACGCTTCGGCGGCGTGTAACTGAGTGTGGTGTATTTCAAGTCGCGCGGATGCGCGGGAATTTGGTGCGTCTGGCCGAGCATGCTCAGGGGCGACAGCGCTAACAGCAGTGTGGCCAGAAATAACGAAACTGGCTTAACAGTTTTTCTGGAGTACCTCATGCGATTTCTCATAATTACTGATTACCTCCTTCGAGTTGCTTGAGGCGATCTTCCAGCATCTTTTTGACCACCTTGAAAAAATTCTGCTTCTCGGCGGGAGCCGAGGCTGCCTGTTGATCTAGTCGGGCTAGGAATGCCTTCAGTTGTTCAGGCTTGGCTTGCCCCAGCATTCCCTTCATCTGCGCGATCTGAGCTTTTTCCTGGTCGCTCAAGCCGGCAAGTGCCGGATCTTCCACCGCGCCTTCCGCTTTCTTCTTGGTGTAGTAGATGGCGATGGTGCGGTTTTCAGGTTTGAAGTAAGTGTTGGCGACGCGACGGATATCTTCCGGCGTCACCGCCTGATGTCGCGCCGGATCGGTATTGATTGTTTCCCAACCGCGCGTGTTGTCGCGCAGCAGCAATTGCACCATCAAGCCGAAGTTTGACTGGATGCTGCGGAAATTATTCGCAGCGTACTGGTTCTTAACCTTCTGCAGCTCGTTTGCATCGACGAGCTCGGTCTGCATGCGTTCGATTTCTTTGTAGAGCGCCTGTTCGACGTCCTGTGGTGTCTTGCCTGGCTTGGCAACGCCGCTCAATTCGAACAAGCCTTCATACTTGCGGCCGTCCTCGCTGGCCCCGGCACTATTGGCAACACCCTGTTGCAACACCAGCGACTTGTATAACCGGCCGGTGCGACCGCTCAACAAGCTCGCGAGAATGTCGAGCACGAAATCATCTTTGTGACCCTCGGCCACCGTGTGGTAACGGATGCGCACCTGTGGCACTGTTTCCGCCCAGGCTTCCATGCGCTTCTCGGCGAGCTGCGGCATCTCGGCCGTGCGAACCGTCTCCGGTGGACGCGGCCCGCGCGGCAGGCGTCCAAAGTATTCCTGCGCCAGTTCTTTGGCGCGAACCGGATCGATGTCGCCTACAAGACAGGCAGTTAAGTTGTTTGGCGCGTAATTAACGGCGAAGTAGTCGAGCGCCTCTTCACGCGTGATGCCTTCCAGATCGCTTGGCCAACCAACGACCGGCCAGCCGTAAGGCGACGACTGCCAGAACATCGAGTCGTACAACTCGTTGAACTTACCGGTCGGCGTGCTGTCGGTGCGCAGGCGGCGTTCTTCGTGAACCACGTCGCGTTCCGAATAAAACTCGCGGAACACCGGGTTGCGCAGGCGATCTGATTCCATCCAGAACCAGAGCTCGAGTTTGTTTGCGGGAACGTTGATGAAATAGACCGTGAAGTCGTTGCTGGTTCCCGCGTTCATACCTGAACCGCCGGCCGTCGTGTAGATCCGGTCAAACTCGTCCTTGATCATCAGCTCTTTTTCGCGTTTGGTGAGTTCGTCAAACTTGGCGAGCAATTCCTTGTGACGCGCGGAACGGTACTTAGGATCCTTAACGTCGTCGATCTCCCCGAGGCGAGCTTTCTGGATGAGTGCTTCCTGTTCCTTGCGGAGTTCCGCACGCACGTCGTCCATTTCCTTCATCAGTTTCAAGTTCGCATCGATGTCTTTGGTGCCGATGGCTTTCGTACCTTTGAACATCATGTGCTCAAAAAGATGCGAGAGGCCGGTGATTCCGGGACGCTCATTGACGGAGCCAACATGCGCCACCCAACCGGCAGCGACGTTCGGGTCGCCCTTGCGCGGCACCAGCAGCAAGCGCATGCCGTTGTCCAGGGTAATTTCCTGTACCGGCACTTTTTGTGCGGCCGCGATCTGCGCACACAGTAGTAGGGCCAGAAGGCCGAGAGAGATTTTTTTCATTCTGCTAATCCTTGTCTATCTTGATTGGCGTTAATGCAATTGTCGTCTGAAGCAGCGCTAGTCACTGGCGGACTGAGAAGTCGAGACGTGGACTGCGAACCTGTTACGCGACACACTTCGATTTGGTTTCAGCCTAGGTTCTGCCGGATTGTTGACGTGTAGCGGTGTCCCGACCGAGAACTTTGGGAGACCTGTTGGGGAAAACGGGCTCATGATAACAGCAGAAAACCGGTTATCAAAACTGACTAAGGCCGGGCACCAATGTCCGACAAACTTTAGTTTGTCGTCTGATTATTGATCCAGCTCCGACGTCAACAGACGACAAACTGAAGTTTGTCGGACATCACTAAGACCTTTGCACGCCTCCAGCGCACGAAATGCTGAACGGGCGCCGATCCAGACGTTGGCACGTCTGGCTACCTTCTTTGCGCATATCGGATGCGCAGGAAGATCGCCGGATTTTGATTCATCTTTCGAAGTTCCCCAGACGACAAACTGAAGTTTGTCGGACATCGCCGTCCGCCGTCGGCCAACCGCTTGCACCTCTTGACCATCCTAAACGGCGAAGCGAAAGCTCTAATCTCATGGCCGAGTCGCCCGGCGTCCGGGACATCGGGGCGGCTGTAAACCCCTGGGGCTTAGTTATCCATCGAACATCGGGCAGTTGTATAATTCAGGGACAACCACCAGCAAAAGCAGAGATAAAATGATGATATTGAGGTCGAACTTTCCCCAAGTGTTTTTCCGAAATCCAGCGATGACAGGAACTCAGCGGTCCGCGCTTCAGCGCGTCTGGGGGCAAACCTCGCTAGCGCTCGCCGGACTGCTGCTGGCAATCGTCCCGGCCGCCGCGCAACAACCCGCACCGCAGCAGGCCGCGTCACGATTCGACGTCACGAATTACCGGATTGAGGCGCAGATAATTCCCGATCAGCACACGCTACGCGCAGGGGCTGACGTTACCGTCATCCCCCTCGAGGCAACGCGTTCGCTCGTTTTTGAGCTCAATGGCTCGCTCAAGGTCGAGAGCATTGATCTAAACGGCAAAGCCCTGACAGGTTACGTCCAGGACGCCGTCGGTGTTGGTTCACTGGGGCCAAGTGTCAGAGTTGACCTCGGTCAGGTAATGCCTGCGAACCAGCCATTGACGCTGCGATTCCGTTGGAGTGGTCCGCTGTTGTCGCCGGAGGGCGGACCGCTGGCCACCAAGCG
>JBKPNP010000955.1:0-1037 GCA_046732775.1 Acidobacteriota bacterium | reverse complement strand
TCGACGCAGCGACGCGCGCGACGGACAAAATCAAAGAACTCGCCCGCCGCACTTTCAACGAGCGAACACTCTCAGAGATCGGCAGCTTCGGCGGGATGTTCGATGGCGCGTTCCCGAACCTGAAGCAACCGGTGCTCGTCGCCTCCGCTGACGGGGTTGGTACGAAGTTAAAGATCGCGTTTCTCGCCGGCATTCACCATACCGTCGGACGCGATCTGGTTAATCACTGCGTCAACGACATCCTGGTGCAGGGCGCGCGTCCGTTATTCTTTCTGGATTACGTGGCTACCGGAAAACTTTTGCCGGAAGTGGTGGGCAGCATTGTCGAGGGCGTAGCCAATGGTTGTCGCGAGAATGGCTGCGTGTTGCTCGGCGGCGAAACGGCGGAGATGCCGGATTTTTATGCGTCGGGCGAATACGACATTGCCGGGTTCATTGTCGGCGTTGCCGATCGCGAAAAAGTTATCGACGGCTCGCAGATCAAACCGGGTGACGAGTTGTTGGCGTTGCCCTCTGTCGGGCTGCACACCAACGGCTATTCGCTCGCTCGTAAATTGTTTCTGGAAGTCGCGGACTACGATATCGATCGGCATGTAGACGAACTGGGCATGACGGTTGGTGCGGCGTTGTTGCAACCTCACATCAGTTATCTCAAGCCTCTTGACGCGCTGCTTGATTCCGGAATGATCAAAGGCCTGGCGCACATCACGGGCGGCGGTTTGACTGACAATCTGCCACGCATCCTGCCTGACGGCTGTGCGGCGGAGATCAACAAAGGCAGCTGGCCGGTGCTGCCTGTCTTCGACGTCATGCAGCAGATTGGAAATGTGACCGACGCTGAAATGTATCGCACGTTCAACATGGGTGTCGGTATGGTGCTGGTGGTTGCGGCGAATGATCGCACTGTCGTGCGCTCGCAGCTTCAGGGGCAAGGCGTCAACGCTTATCACATCGGCCGGGTAGTCTCAGGTAACCGGGAAGTATCAATCCGCTAGTGACCACTCGCATCGGCATTCTGATTTCGGGGCGCGGTTCCA
>JBKPNP010000954.1:0-1288 GCA_046732775.1 Acidobacteriota bacterium | reverse complement strand
GCTTTTGCAGGCTGCGACCTGCCGCAGCCGATGAATCGCTAAAACTTACCAGCAGCGCGGCGACAGGTCGCCGCGAAGACAAAGCGGTGAGATTCGGCAACGCGCGCGACTTTTGGAGTGCGGTGACCTGTCACCGCTTTTGCAGGCTGCGACCTGCCGCAGCCGATGAATCGCTAAAACTTACCAGCAGCGCGGCGACAGGTCGCCGCGAAGACAAAGCGGTGAGATTCGGAAACGCGCGGGACTTTCGGAGTGCGGTGACGTGTCACCGCTTTTGCAGGCTGCGACCTGTCGCAGCCGATGAATTGCTAAAACTTACCAGCAGCGCGGCGACAGGTCGCCGCGAAGACAAAGCGGTGACAGGTCACCGCACTCCGAAGGTCTTGAGGCTGATGAGAGGTGAAAGGTACTAAGGCGAGCGCTCATTGAGTCGACAGCAGCAGCTTTCCGGTCGTCTGTCGTCCTTCCAGATCGCGGTGCGCTTGCTGTGCATCCGCCAATGCATACGTCTTGTGAATGCGCAGCTTTAATTTCCCGTTAGCGATCATGTTCAAGACGTCACTCGAGCGCTGTTCCAACTCTGCGCGCGTCGCCACGTAATGCTGCAGGCTCGGCCGCGTCACAAACAACGAACCGTTTTTCGTCAACTCCAGCAGATCAAACGGCGGCACCGCGCCACTCGCACCGCCGAAAAGCACCAGGTAGCCACGCGGACGTAACACCTTCAGCCCGCGCGCAAAGGTATCTTTGCCGACGCCGTCATAAACAACATGCACTCCCTGGCCGTCGGTAAGCCGCCGTGTTTCTGTTTCAAAATCCTGTCTCGTATAAACGATGACTTCATCAGCACCTGCCTCGCGCGCAAGTGTGGCCTTCTCGTCCGAGCCGGCGGTTGCGATCACGCGTGCGCCGCGTTGCTTCGCCATCTGCACTAGCAACAACCCAACCCCGCCCGCTGCCGCATGAATCAGAACTGCATCGCCCTCGTTTATGGGATAGGTGCTGTGACTGAGATAGTGAGCAGTCATTCCCTGCAACATCGCCGCTGCGGCCGCCTCAAACTCGAGTGCCTCGGGGATTTTTATCAAGCGTTCTGCAGGTACTGACGCATACTCGGCGTAACTGCCCATCACACCGGTGTAGGCCACGCGATCGCCCAGTTGCAAGCTCCGGACATCGGAACCGACGCCGACCACGATACCCGACGCTTCCTGTCCAATAACGAAAGGCAGCGGCGCCGGATAGCGTCCTTCGCGAAAATAGACGTCGATGAAATTAACCCCAGCCG
>JBKPNP010000953.1:0-2067 GCA_046732775.1 Acidobacteriota bacterium | reverse complement strand
CTCACGTTCGGAATCCGTTTAATCAATCCCTCGCGCTCCAGCACGGACAAAATACTGTGCACACTGGCCGATGACGTCATCTGAAATTGTTTACCGATCTCAGCGATTGTGGGTGGCTGATCGTTCGTTTCCACATACCTGCGGATGAAGTCGTAGACCTGTCGTTGACGAGCGGTTATCGCCATCTGGTTCTCCTCACGAAAGTCTTGCTACAAAGAATTCGTTATGCTATTTTCGCTTCATGCCGAAAATCATCCGAATATTAACGAAGATAGGGAGGATCGGTCAAGCGTTTAGTATGCATTTAGGTAGGACAGACACTCCTGCCTGTCCTACACAAGACTACTTGAGCACCCGGGCGAGTTTTTTGAGGTCGTCAACGAAGCGTCGATGTTCCAGACGGCGAGTTTCATCGTCGGGGGCGCGCAGAATTGAGGAAGGATGCACCGTCGCCATTATGTAAGGCGCCAGCGTGGACTCGATGAATTCGCCGCGCTGTTTAGTGACGCGAAATTTGGGACCGAGCAACGTTTGAGCAGCGGTGGCGCCGAGCGCAACTATCACTTTCGGCTTGACGACGGCTATCTCGGCTTCGAGCCAGGGACGACAGGCGGAGATTTCCTGACTGTTTGGTTTTTTATGAATGCGCCTTTTGCCACGCGGTTCCCATTTGAAGTGTTTGACAACATTCGTGACGTAGGTTTGCGAACGATCGATGCCGGCCTCGGCAAGCGCGTCGTCAAAAAGCCGGCCGGCTGGACCAACGAAAGGTTTGCCCGTGAGATCTTCTTCGTTACCAGGCTGCTCGCCGATAAACAAGACGGTGGCGCGTCGACGACCTTCGCCGAACACTGTTTGAGTGCCGAGTTTCCAAAGGTCGCACGCCTTGCAATCGGCAGCCGCGTCGCGCAACAAGGGCAGGGTTAGTTTTTCAGGGAAGAAGTCTTTCGCCGAGCCTGAAGATTTACGTGGCATGTTTCGTGGTAACGCAAACTTAGTTTGCGTGTGAGCGCGTCCTAACGGACGCAATAAGCATTGACAGAAATCGCAAACTAACAGTTTGCGTCACCAGTTTATAGACGATGAAAGCCGCAGTTTCAAAAGCCGAAATTGAACTCGAGATTGCTTCACGCTTCAGTACTGCGTTTCAGCCTCAGGAAAAAAGGCCGTCGGAAGTTATTCCCACCGGCATCGCTGAAATTGATTCTTTTGCACTCGGTGGTTTGCCGCGCGGCGCCATCACCGAAGTGTTCGGTCCGGCGTCTTCAGGTCGCACGAGTTTTATGCTGTCGGCGCTTACGCACGCGACTAACAACGAAGAGATTTGCGCGTTAGTTGATACGACTAATTCGTTTGATCCTAATAGCGCCACGCGCGCGGGAATGAATTGTGAACGCTTGCTATGGATACGTTGCGATCACAATCTCGAGCACGCCTTTAAAGCGACTGATCTGTTGTTGCAAGGCGGCGGCTTTGGACTGGTGCTGCTCGACGTCGGAGACATCCCGGCGAACTCCGCTAAACGAATTATCTCTTCCTGGTGGTATCGCTTTCGACGCACGCTCGAGCCGACTCCGGGTGCGCTGCTGGTGATTGCCGAAGACAGCTGCGTGCGTTCGTGCGCGACTTTGGCTTTGCAGCTCAAGCCGCAAAGCCCCTTTTGGTCGGCCGCGAGCGAACGGTTAAGAGAAGAGAATACGGAACTGTTTTTTCCTCGTCCTTTATCATTTCCCACCCCAGCGACGGTTGATGCTCAAAGCCCGGTGAACAAAAGTTCACTTCCTCACACGACCCTTTTGCGTGGCTTCTCATACCAGGTGAAATGTGAGCGGCCCCTTTATCTGAACCAGCGCGCCGGCCAGATCCTTTTAAAAACGGGGGAAAGAGGGAATGGGTAAAGGGCAAAGGGGGAACGCCCTCTTTAACCTTTCGCCGTTCCCCTTCGCCTTCCGTTTTGTGCCCGCCTTGACAATGTTCGCTGATTTTCGCTAATCTTCGGCTTACCTTCAAAGCGTAGGTTGAAAGCGATGTTTGCCTGTATTTACAGTCCGCAAATCCCCGCAGAAT
>JBKPNP010000952.1:0-2394 GCA_046732775.1 Acidobacteriota bacterium | reverse complement strand
CCGAGTTGTTTCAGTTCGTCGAGGCGGGCAGTGATGCCGTTGAAATCTCCGGCTGCGGAGAACGCGCGCGGATAGATTTCGTAAACCAGACCGTCGCGCACCCAGTCACGCGTGGCTCGCGCTTTCGCTTGGGAAATATCGCGCGCTGGTTGTTGACCTGTTGCCCTCGAGCCGCAGCTGAGAATCGCAACCGACAAAGTTGCCAGAAGTAGCTTGGAAATGTGATTGTTCATGCTCTAACTAAAACTTAACCAGAACTGGACGAGACCGGAAAGGCGAAGCCTTTCCGCATGGACGGCCGCAAGCCGCAAACGCAGGCCTATGCCGGACCAACCCATTGAAAAACATTTCCTGGTGGGTCTCACTTCTCGTCAATCAAACCGGTGCTCGGCACGGCTTGCGCAGATTCCGGAACACTAAACGGCTCGTGTTCGTCTGCCTGCAGCACTGCGTCGTCCGGCGCCTTATCGCCCAGGTCAGTCACACGCATGACCAGCAACGCCGCGACGACCATGAAACAGCCACCAACGATAACTACGTAAAGCGGACTGCGCGGATTGTTCGCGCCAAAGATGCCGCGGATCAGCGGACCAAAGGTGAGGGCCTGCGTAATTTCGGGGATGACGATGAAGAAATTAAATACACCCATGTAGACGCCCATGCGCGCTGCCGGTAACGCTCCGGACAGAATCGCGTACGGCATCGATAGTATTGAGGCCCAGGCGATGCCAACGCCGATCATTGAAACTACCAGCATCCAGGCGCTGCTGATGAAATAAATCGACAGCAGTCCGATCGCGCCGCACAGAAGACACAGCGCGTGAACAGTTTTGCGGCTGGTCGCTTTCGCCAGCTTTGGCAGCAGGAACGCGACTGCAAAACAGGTGATGTTCATGAACGACATCGCAAAGCCGCCCCACTCAACCCCACGCGTGTAAGCTTCCGACTGCGGATCGACGGCGCCGAACACGTGACGCGCCACCGCGGGCACATAAAACAACCACATGCAAAACAATCCGAGCCAGGTAAGAATTTGTACTGGCGCCAACTGACGCATCGTGAGCGGCATTTCCCGCAGCGCCGTCATGATTTCGCTGATGCCGGCAGTGATGCCGCGCTTCTCCTTTCGCACCCGCTCGAACGCTTCCATATCTTCGGGCGGATATTCCTTAGTCGTAAACACAGTCCACAACACCGCGATAATAAAAGCAGCAGCGCCGAGTTGGAACGCATACTTCAGCGTCAGCGGGATGCCGCTCTCAGTATTGCCGGTAACTCCAAAGCGACGGAACACGAGTGGTAACCAACCGGCGAATGTGGCCCCGAGTCCGATGAAAAACGATTGCATGACAAACCCGGTGGTGCGCTGGTCGGCGTTAAGCTTGTCCGCGACGAAGGCGCGAAACGGCTCCATCGTGATGTTTATGCTCGCGTCTAAAATCCAAAGCAGGCCCGCCGCCATCCACAAGCTCGACGAAGTGGGCATGAAGAAGAGTGCGACGCTCGCGAGGATCGCACCAACTAGAAAGTAGGGACGCCGTCGGCCCAGACGTCCCCAGGTGCGGTCACTCATCGAGCCGATGATCGGCTGCACAATCAGGCCGGTGAGCGGCGCCGCCAGCCATAGAAACGGAAGCTGATCCGGGTTTGCCCCTAACTTCTCGTAGATGCCGCTCATGTTGCCGAGCTGCAGACCCCAGCCAAACTGAATGCCGAGGAACCCAAAACTCATGTTCCATATTTGCCAAAAGCTTAACCGAGGTTTTTGCATTTGAACTCCTTCAGAACTAGCGGCTGTGGCGGTACGGCTTTGCCGTCTGGTGCGCGGAAGGTCTTCGGCCTTCCGGCAGTCTCTCCGGTCTCAGTCGGGCTGCACCAGTTTGGGGCAAAGCCCCGGATTTCAATTACCCGCGATCGGAAGCGCATAGCGCTTCCGCACATCGGGTGGCAGAGCCGCGTGCCTATCGCACAAAGGTTCAGACCGAATCATTACGGCACAAATACGGCTGCGGAACGCGCCGGCAAGAGCACGCTCAATTTGCCGCGTTCCACGACAACTTGCTTGTTCAGATCCAAACGGTCCTGGAGACGCACTTCATCGCGCAGACCGATGGTTGAAACTTCGAACGTAGTCGTCGCGGGCTTCGTGTCGTTATTGATAACGACCACCACAGCTTCATTCCCTAGTTTGCGCGCGTAGGCGTATTGCTGTTCCGAAACATGAAGCGTGATCAAAGCGCCACGCTTGAGCGGCTCTAGTTCACTATGCAAACGAGCGACTCGACGCACAAACATGAACAGGTCATCTTCCTCGCGCGTGCGCCCGCCGCTGAACGCGTTGCGCTTATCACCGGGAAACCCACCTGGAAAATCGCCGCGCGTCGTCGGCTCATC
>JBKPNP010000951.1:0-3157 GCA_046732775.1 Acidobacteriota bacterium | reverse complement strand
ATTTCCTGTTCAACGTCAAACTCGACACCCGGCAACTCGTCCTTACGCGGGAAATAGCCAACTACCGGATCGTTTTCCCAAACGGGACCGGAACGATTGCCGGCGACGAAGCAGGTCGATACGTGAATCAGCGCTGGCCGCTTCATGCGCTTCGCGAAGGCGATGACGTTCTGCGTGCCGACCACGTTGGTGCGCAGCGCGCTTTCGAGCGTGGGATTGAATGTGACATTGCCGGCGCTGTTGAGAACGACGTCGATATCGTCAGCTACCGCCTGCGCCTGCTCCTCGGTGTAGCCAAGATTCGTCTCGCCGATGTCGCCGCCGAGCACGACCACTTTGTCGCGAATGAATCCCTCGAGAGCACTGCCGTAGCGTTCGCGCAACGGATCGAAAGGCGGCGCCGTGAGCACACTGTTCCAGAACCGGGTTTCTGACTCCTCCTGAGAGCGCGCGCGCACCGTCACATAGACCCGTCCAATGTTCGGGAAGTTGTGCAGCAGCATGCTGAGCGTGACCTTGCCGAGGAAGCCGGTGCTTCCGATCAGCAGCATCTTGCGCTCGTTGAAAAGCTCAGTTGGTGAAAGACTGTTCATTAGGTTCTATGTCCGACAAGCTTCAGCTTGTCGCGCCTCGCCAGCACGACAAACTAAAGTTTGTCGAGCATCATTCATTCCATGTCGGCGATGCCGATGATTGGTTGATGCAACATTGTGATTTCCGCCGAGCTGCCCATGTAGCTGCGCGCCATCGCGATCGCTTCGGTTAAATTGTCGGCGCGATCCCAACCGAGCATCGCCGGCACATGCGCGTTTTCCGCACCCGCAGCGATTACTTTGCCTACATGTTGGCGGCCGTTCTCGCCCCAGTACCACATGAAAAACGGATGCGCGCCGTGGTAGGCATTACCGCGGCGATACATCTCGATATAGCTCGGGTTATTTGCAAACTCCTGCTCATACTTGTCGCGCAATACGAAGGCATCGCGTGTTTCCGGTAACAGCCGGTTGAAGAACTCGATGTAACTCGGATGGAATTTGTGATCGAATTCGTCGTAACAGGGATGATGCACGATCAGCACGCCACCTTTTTTGAGCAGCGGCTTATTGCGATAGAAATTAAAGTGATAGCCAAGTCCCATCACCTGGACGAGCAGCGGGTTCAGAATCGAATAGACGTTGTACGGCGAGATGTCAGGGATGCCGGTGATCAGAATGTCACACTGGCCACGCACTGGAATCGCATATTGATCGAAAGCCTTGGCGATGATCTTCTCGTGTACCGGTTCAGTCTTACCCGCATGACAGGCAATCATTTCGTACTGAGCCGGACGAGAATGCAGCAGCTTGCGCCGCGCCGGTCGCGGCAGTTTGCTCATCGTGTAGCGCATGGCTTCAAACTTCATGCGATCAAACGCGGTGAAGTCGTCCTCGTTCCGAAGCAGGAAATCCATGTCGCCTTTGTACATGCGATTGTTGATGGCGGTTTCAATGTGAAACACGTTCAGTTGTTCATCAACAATCTTTCCCAGCCGGTGAACCTTGTGGTTCAACTCAGACCGCGCCGGATCCATATAGCTATCGGAATCACGAATGGTCTGCGGCTCGTGGTGCGCGCGAAGTGATTCGTAGTCGCACAATCCTACCGCGACCGACTTATGACCGCCGTCCATGGGCACGAGGTTGATGTTGACGTAGATCAGCAGGTCGCTTTCGGCCGCGCGGCGATTGAGTGTGAGCGGTTCCTTATGTTTGGTCTCGCCGAGCTTGATGAGGCCGTCGGCCCACTCAGCGTCGTGGTTGTAGTAACGGTCAGGGTAGTACGCATCAAAAATCTTACTGCCCACCATTCGCTTCATTTCCCATTCCGTCATTTTCCGGTGCAGGGAATTGGCGATGATGATGTGCACGTCGTCGACACCGTGGCCCGAAAGCATGTCCAGCACGATTTCCAGCACAGACTGGCGAATGTCCGGCGTGGCCATCGGGGGCAGCGGCAGACTGATATCGTCGACGGCGATCGTTACGCGCATGCCGGGCTCAAGTTGCGCGAACAACGGATCGCATTCGTGCGGGTGATTCAGCGCATAACGAATCGCCGCTTCACGATTTGGCAGACCCTTGATCGGCGCATTTGGATAGAGCACGCGTGTGCCGATGGGAAGATCCTCAAGGATGAAGTCCTCGCCTGACGGCATGATGCGCGGCGCGCTGTCGCGGTCGATGTAGACAACCGATTCGTGCGTTTTGCGTCGTAATTGCAAAGCCATAGGTTTCGATTTCCAAGTTCAGGTTTCAAGTTCAGAGTTTCAGTTTTGCAACCCGAAACTCGTAACTCGTAACTCGAAACTATTTAAGGTTCAATATCGGCCAGTCATGATGTAACGCCGTCTGACGTAAACGCATGTCAGGATTAATGGCTGCCGGGTGGCCAACAATCGAGAGCATCGGCAAATCGCTCATGCTGTCGGTGTAGGCGTATGAGTCGCTCAGGCTCAAACCCTCGCGCTCCGCGTACACTCGAATCCATGAAGCCTTCGTTGCAGCCGCCATAACCGGAGGTAGCAGGCGACCGGTGGCCACGCCGTTAACAAATTCCAGCCGGTTAGCGACGTACTCCTCGATTCCTAGATGCTCCATCAGTGGTTTGACTGAAACGTCCAGCGCGCCGGTGACGACGACCTGGCGCAAACCTAAGCTGCGAGACTTATCGAGCAGTTCATAGGCGCCGGGAAATACAGCGGGCTTGAGCACGGAGAAAAACAGATCGTCAGCCAGGAACCTCAGCCGATCCTCCTTCACCCCCTTGTAACGCTTGAAATAGAGATCGTTGAAAACCTTGCGGCTGTACTGGTCTGTGATGGCGAACATCGGCAGGCTGAGCAGGGTGGAGGCACTCTTCTTCAGGCTTCGCAACAGCCCCGGCTCGTTCCGGGCGTAGAAGCCCAGCGTATGAACCAGGTTGGTGCTAACCAGTGTGCCTTCGAGGTCGTAGAATGCGGCCGCTGCCAAGTTCTTCCTCCGAAAACCCAGCCACCAAGTCCTTTGGCTGACTTGTCGTGCAATTGATTTGAAGCGTGGCGGCCACTATAACCCAGCAGCAGGCGATCCGGCTAATGCTAAAAATATGTGTACGGCGAGGCCATACAATTCAGAGGGAA
>JBKPNP010000950.1:0-4435 GCA_046732775.1 Acidobacteriota bacterium | reverse complement strand
ACCTTCGAAGACACCAAAGCGATCCTCGATCGCGCCGTGTCGTTCAAACCCAAACGTCAGATCATCATTTTGTTTTCCGGTGGTGAGCCAACGCTGTCGCCTTACTACCTCGAAGCGGTGGCTTACGCGAAGAAAGTCGGTTTCTACCGCATTCTCGCGGCGACCAACGGTATCCGTTTCGCCGAAGACATTGAGTTTTGCAAAGCCGCGAAGGCCGCCGGCCAACACGGAGTTTATCTGCAGTTTGACGGCGTCAGCGAAGAGAAGAATAAGCATCGCGGCGTCGGCAACTTGTTCGATGTTAAGCAACAAGCGATCGAGAATCTCGCCAGCGTTGGCATAAAGGTAACGCTCGTTACCACCATCGTTAACACCATCAACAACGACGGCATCGGGGCGATTGTCGATTTTGCCGCCAAGAATATTGATAAGGTGCAGACGATTGCCTTCCAACCGGTTTCATTCACCGGACGCGATGAAGACGTGTCAGACGAAGTCCGCATTCAGCAGCGCTACACCCTGGCGGGCATGACGCACGATCTGAAGGACCAACTGCGCGGCCAACTCCAGCCATTGCGCGATTGGTATCCGCTGTCGTCGTATTCAGCGTTCACCAGTGTGATGGACATGCTGCAAGGCGCCGATGCGCCGTGGGGCTGGTCGTCGTGCAATTGCCATCCGAATTGCGGCATCTTCACACTGATGGTCGTTAATCGTCACACCGGCGACTTTAAGTCGCTGTTTGAATTTTTTAATTACGAACAGTTCATGAAAGACGTCGCCACGATCACCGATACCGCGCGCGGCAAGAAACTGTCGTACGCCCAACTCGGCATGGCGATCCTGCGAAACTTCAACGCGGAACAAGCGCCCGAAGGTTTTCCGATTTCCCAGATACTGAACCTCTTCAAGCCTTCGTCGACCAACTCGAGTTCCGATCGCAACGATCGCATGAAGACGACCCAGAACGATCCCAACGATAAATGGCGGGTGCTGTGCGTTGAAGGCATGTGGTTTCAGGATCTGTTCAACTACGACTTCCGCCGCACTGAAATGTGCGTAATTCCCTATGGCACCCAGGAAGGCGAGATTTCTTTCTGCGCCTACAACACCGGTGTCGGCTGGCGTCAGATCATCGAGAACATGCACAAGACCGCCAACCTCAGCGAGTGGTACGAGGAGCATGGCCGCCACGCCGTTTACGCTGCCGGTCACGAAGTCCCGGGAGTCTCAAAGAAACACAGCCTGAGTCTGCCGATCATCCAGGCGGTGTTGGCTGAAGACAATGACGAGAAACCTCTGACGGTTACGCCGTACCTGGTCGAACAAGAAGAGACAGTATCGATCTAGTTGTCGCTGACGCTCGTTCTCTCCCTGCAGCGTTCCCGAAAACCTCTAACAGAAAGTGAGTCCCCCCATGAGACGAGTAATTGCCCTGACGCTGGTCCTGACTCTCGCATCGCTTACCTTCGCCACTCCCAGATTTCAAGAACCAACCCAGAACCAGAGCACTCCCGCAGCCGAACTTACAAACAAAGATGTGTTGGAGATGCTAAGGGTCGGCTTGGCCACGGAGATCATTGTCGCCAAGATAAAATCTTCCCCTACTAAGTTCGATACCTCTGCCGCGACACTCGCTGAATTAAAAGAAGCGAAAGTTCCCGATGCCGTGATTATGGCGATGGTTCAGCCGGCTGCCACAACCGAAATTGAAACTGACGTGACCATACCCGACGGCACTGAGATCGAGATTCAACTGAAGAACACACTCTCGGGTCAGGAGGCCAAGGTCGGTAACATTGTAGATTTCGAGATCGTCCGTGATGTGCAGGTCAAAGGGGTAACAGTTTTCAGCAGAGACGCCCTGGCGCGCGCTCGGATTACGACCGCAAAGAAATCGGGCCGGTGGGGCAAAGCAGGCAAGCTCGAATGGGCAATGCAAGACGTCCAGGCACTGGACGGCAATCGCATTCCAGCGAGATTCGTTAAACGGGAGCTGGGCGATAGTAAAGGCGGAACAGTGGCCGTGGCTGCGGTAGCTACGGGAGTTTTCCTCGGACCGTTCGGCCTGTTATGGGGTTTAAAGAAAGGCCGGCCCGCAGTTATCCCGGCCGGGAATCGTTACATTGTCTTCGTTCACGGCGATGCGAAGGTAAAAGGAAAGACGATTGCTGCGGCGCGGTGATCGTGCACGGCTTTGCGACGCGAACGATAGCGAGCGGATGCTAAACTCAAGTTAGAAAACTTCACACACAGCAAGCCGGTTTAAGAACTTGCGTGCACGTCGGTCTATTAAGTCAATGCGTGGCTATTTAGTTTAGCCACGCATTTTTTTGCCTTCGAGTCTGGTATTGCGATTGCCAAACGCGTCCCCAAAACCAATTCGTCGGGAGGCTCAGTCAATTGCGAATTACAACTACCTTAGTCTTTTTATGTCTTTGCCTTGGCTCGAGTGCGAGCGCTCAGTCAAGCACAACCGAATTAGCCGCACGAGAAATAATCCAAGCGTCGCAAACGCTCACAGCGCCGGCCGTGGCGTCGAATCAACCACGCGAAGTCGTCGTGCCCTCGGGGACTCTGCTGGAAGTGGAAGCGGCTTATACGGTGAATTCGCTGGATCTCAAGCCCGGTGAACGCATTAGTTTTCGGGTTTTAATTCCCGTTATGGTTGACGGCACGACCGTCATCGAAAAAGGTGCGCTGGTAACGGCGCGCATAGTGAAATCCCAGCGTGGTGGCCATTGGGGCGTCGGCGGCAAATTGGTTTGGAACATGGAAGATGTGGTGGCCGTCGACAACACGCGAGTGCCACTCGCGCCGGAAACGGCATCGCGTACGGTCAAACCGGCAAGTGTCGACACGACAACTGCAGCTCCCAATATGAAGCAGGGCCGTGTTAAGGGCACCAGTCACACCGGGCAGGTTGCGGCAATGTCGATCGTATCGGGCGTCCTGTTCCCGCCGCTCGCCTTGCTTAATGGATTCAAACGTGGTGAAAACGCGATACTGCGCGAAGGGCGAAGATTCGTGGTGATGACTGGCAAAGAGACTGCGATCAAAGTTCCGACTACGCCTGAATAGTTTAGTCTCGCATCGGACGCTGTACCTGCCGCAGTTGCGCGACTATGTCGCGAATGCGTGCTGCGAGTTCTTCGATCGTTTCCGCTCGCTTGCGCGCACGGTCACTCAGATCTTCACGTAACAACAGCTGCGCCTGTCCCAGCACTCCGGTAAGCGGATTGTTGATCTCGTGGCGAACACGGGTGATCAGGTCCGCTACCTCGTCGAGCTGCCGTTCATAGTCCGCAATTAACGCTGTGATTTCCTGGCTTGAAAGGTCGCCCTGAGTTGCGGCCGGTGAGTCGCTTCCGTCGCGGCCGGCTATGGCAGGAATGTCCTGTTCAGTCATGGTTAACTCCCATCTGAGAAAGTTCAGCGTTCTAAAAAATGTGGGAGCAGCAAAACTGAGGTGCAGTTCGTGCAGGAGGTCTACCGCGGAGTATTGTGCCTCGAAGAGTGTTGAATAGTAAATAGGGAATGTGAATAGTAAATAGTGAATCATAAATAGCGGATCGTGAATAGGAGGGAAACGGCGCCAAACAAGTCGCTGGCTCGCAGCACTGCACTATTTACCATTCACTATTTACTATTCACCATTTACCATTCACGATTCACTATTCACGGTTTGACAAAGAAAACCGCTGCACTTAAATTGAAATTCTACTTGCTGGGAGGTCGTCTAACGGTAGGACTGCGGACTCTGAATCCGCCTATCGGGGTTCGAATCCCTGCCTCCCAGCCAAACAAATTAATGGGCAGCCACATGTGACGCGGCTGCCCGTTTTCGCGTTCGGCGAAAGGTCTCCAAGACTTAGGGCGTGCCGAAACGCCCGCGATACTCAGTAGAAAGTATGAACGCTCTTACCATTTGTGCCTGCGCGTAGTTGCCGTGAAACTCTTCCAGCTTCGCCAGCCAGAACGCATAGCCGTCGGCGTCGGGATCGCGTCGCAGGTAGCCAAAGTATTCCATCAGCACAAACGCGGGATTGAATTCTGCTTGCACGACGGACGCGGAGTCAGTGACTTTACGCAACGCCGCTACTCGCCCTGTAGTTCCGCCCGCGCCAAGCGCGTTGATCGCGTCCTGAATTTCTGCGGCCGTTGGCGTGACGTCCGCCGAGGCGTACAGCGCATTAACGAATTCAGCAGCTGACTGATTGGTTGGAAATCGCGCGCTGAACTCAGCGCTAGCAACAACTTTCGCTGCGTAGTTCTGTTTGTTCTGCTCCATCACCTGCTGCCAACCTGTTTGGTTCACCACTAACCCGGCGCCGACCTCCGCCGCTTCCGGCACAAACTGCGCAAAAGTCACACGCGAAGCTTCCCGCGACTTCTTGCCAAAAGCAGCTCGCTGAATCCGCAGCGCATAAAACCC
>JBKPNP010000949.1:0-5244 GCA_046732775.1 Acidobacteriota bacterium | reverse complement strand
ACGGCGACAACATCTGTTCAGATGAACAACGTGCTAATAGTTGAAGACGAGCAGCACTTAGCTGATGGCTTGCGCTTCAATCTCGAAGCCGAGGGCTACACGGTGGATACGGTGAGCGATGGCGAAGCGGCGCTGGCGTTGATATTGGAGAAACAGAAAGAGTACGACGCGATCGTCCTGGACGTAATGCTGCCCGGAAAAGACGGCTTCACAGTCGCTGCCGACCTGCGCGAGGCTGGTAATTTCGTCCCCGTACTTATGCTCACCGCGCGTGGGCGGCCCGAAGATGTGCTGCGGGGTTTCGAATCCGGCGCAGACGATTATTTGCCCAAGCCTTTTGAGTTGTCAGTGTTGCTGGCGCGTCTGAACGCGTTGCTGCGCCGGCGGCAATGGTTTCATCAGGGTCAATCGCTCGAGAAAAAAGAGCTCTCAACTCCGGCTCCGAAGGATGACACGCTCGAACAATTCGAGTTCAACGGCCGGGTGATTGACTTCGCTAATCTGGAATTGCGGACCGGGCAACAGAATATCCGGCTGACGCTGATGGAAGCGCAGTTGCTGCGTTACCTCGTGAAGCACACCGGAAATGTAGTTTCGCGGAAGGCGATTCTGGAAGACGTTTGGGGGCTGAACGAAGACACCGATACGCGCGCGATTGATAATTTCATTGTGCGACTGCGCAAGTACATCGAGGACGACCCCACCAAGCCCGAGCACCTGCTAACTGTACGCGGCGTCGGCTACCGCTTCGAGACGCAAAGTTGAAACCGACAGCGCGTTCGCGCCACAGCCCGGCACTCCAAAGTGCGGTTAAGCCTGAGCCGTGACAATCGTCGCCCGCACGCCGAGCAAATCTGAAAAGTCTTTCGTGTAAACAACGTCAACGGTGCGAACGCGGTTGATGGTCTCCACCAATTCTTCGGTTGAGATGAAACCATTTTCCGTATGCGCAATTGCCCACGCCGGCAGGTGAGAGGCGGTGTGCAGCAGGTCTTCCACCAGGTCGAGATATTGTTTCTTGCTTTGGACGCGCCCACCCAGTTTACCGGCCCGGCCCTTCTCAAACTCTTCCCAGAAATCATCGCCACCGAGCAGCCATTCCTCGCGCCAGGCGAACGGGTGCCGTTCACCAGCGCGCGCTTGTAGTGGTTGCGGTAAACGCAAAAACAGCAGGTCAGTCTGGCGGCGTTCAGCAACGAAGGCTCGTACGCTCTGGTTGCTGGCCTTGCTGCGCAAGGAAGATTCGCGAACTGAGGGAACTGTTTCGGCAAACTGTTTGAAGACGCGCGACAGTGAAAAAGGCTCACGCAAATTCCGGTTGGCGTCAGTGAAGGAAAGCACGTAGTCGCCGACCATCATGCCGAGTGTGAGTGCGAGCGCCCGCTTGAAAGGATTGTCGAATTTCTCCGCATTAAAACGAACATTGTCGAACCACCAGGCGTCTGTTTCGTTGAACCACTTTGCGAGTGCGGGGTTATCGAGTCGATCGCGCGGAACGTAGGCGTCGCCGAGCAGCGCTTCAATGTCCGTCTCGTCCAGTCGTTCGAATTCGTTTTCTACCAGCGCGGTCGCCTTCGTGTAGCCCCACACCAGCGGATCATTCGCGGCGACCCGCACTTTCCAACTCTTGAGTTGCACGGCGAGATTTGGCTCGCCCGTGAAGGGAAGCGCGATCGAAGAAAAGTTCAAACGTCGCAGGACGCTCAACTCAAAATTCAGCCAACCATTGGGAAATGTTACCGCCGTCAAGTAAACCTCTCTCCAGCAAAGCTGCAGCTATTTCATGAACGATGCAAACAAATCGCGATTCTCATCCACGGTGGGTGGAGCAGCGTCAAAATTAATTTCCGCATGTCCGAACGACCGCATCTCGTTAAGGTCGCGCACCGCAAGCAAAACGCTGACAACTGCCGGGTCGAATTCAATGCCGGCGAGTTGCAGGATTTGTGCGCGTGCGTCCGCTTCCGACAGCGCCCGGCGAAACGGCCGCGCATCAGTCAAAGCTGCATAGGAATCAGCTGCACGCAGAATGCGCGCTGCCAGCGGGATTTCCTCCTGTCGCAGCGCATCCGGATAGCCGGAGCCATTCCACCATTCATGATGCCAACGCACTAACAATTGCACGTCGCGTTGCGCACTCGCGCGCGCGGCTTCCTGTTCGCCAATAACCGGGTGCCGCTGCATGTCGACGCGTTCTTCCTCAGTCAATGAACCGGCCCGCTTGATGTAATCGCGCTCCATCGCCACTTCGCCCAGGTCGTGCATACGCGCGGCAATGCGCAGAGACTTACGATCCTGTGGCGCCATATGAAACGCCTCGGCGATGCGGTCGGCAATCGCTGCAATGCGGGTCGCATGGGGGTGTGGATACTGTTCGAACTGATCGGCAGCGGCGGCGAGATCCAGATAAGCATCGCGCGCAATACGATCTTTTTCGGCGTTGCGAGAGAAAGCTGACATCGGTTTATTTACCCTACCTTGCGCAACTTTTCGAGTTTACGCAACAGCGAATTGGCCGCACCGTTTCGCGGGTCAATGGCCAATGCTCGATCCAATTCGGTACGCGAGCGGCGATGGAAGTTTAGCTGAAAGTACAACTCCGCAAGCATGATGCGAAAAGTAATGTCGCCCGGTTCCAGCTTGACCGCGGTTTGAAGTTCATTTTCAGCGAGCCGGCGAGTGTTGTCATCCGCGGCTAGCGCCCGGCCATAATGCGCACGATACTTCGCTTCGTCCGGCCGCAGACGCGCGGCGTTCGAAAGATGTTTGATTGCCGCACTGATTCGACCTTGTTGCAGGGCGCCGAATCCCTCACGGAAGTGGTAATCGGCTCGACCAACATCGCTATCCGGGCTATCGGTATCAGCATCAAAATCTGCAGCCGTCTTTTGCGCAGTGGGTTCATTTGCTTTTTGAATTCGAGCAAGCTCGTCCGAGCGCTGCAGCGTTTGGTCATACGCTGAACGCGCGTTGGCCTCAATTAGGGTTTCGTATGACTGCGTAACCCGCGCGAAGGCCGAGCTGATTGCAGAGTGCAGGCTCGTACCAGACTTCAAATGGAACCTGTCGGGATGGTAGCGCCGCGCCATCGCGTAATACGACTCCTTGATTTCAGTTGGGTTTGCGGTACGCGGCAACTCGAGCACGTCGTAGTAATTATTGGCGTTGCGCAAGCGCTGGAGAAACTTCTCCAACTCCTCGTTTTCCACTGCTGCGGCAGCCCAGCTGTCGCTCTGTTCGACTTGATTGACCGACAGTCCTGGCGCAGTTGGCGCGGGGCTCGCTGCTTTCGCCGGCTTCGAGCCATCCGTGCGAAAGGCGTTCTGCCAAAACTCACGTTTCAGCAACCCTCTCAGCAACAGGCCGTAGACAGTGTGTCGCGTCTGAATTTCCGGCAGGCCACTCAGCATGATGAGTTCGCCGAGTTTTAAATCCTGGTCGAGACGAGACAGGATAAAACTCTCGGTTGGCTGCAAATCTGTTGTGGGCGATATCTCGGATGAGCGCGAAATCATTTCGCTCGAGTTTCTTAAGCGCTGCGAAACGACGGTGTAGGGCAGCCGCTGCGCGGCGTCTCGAAGCAGTGTCTGTATGTCCAGGATGAGCTGCACCGGCTTTGCCAGACGCGCGCGTTCGTCAAATTCCCAAACTCCTTCAGTCCAAAGCAGCGCCACGCGTAAGACGTCGGTGACCAAAATTCCGAGCAGTGCATCAACGTCGGTCCGGCGCATGGTGCGGGTTGATACGAGCGCCTCAGCCAGATCGAGATCGGAAAGATTGACCGCGAACCGCATCTGTTCGGTTTCAGAGATTGCGCCCCGCTTGATTAAGTACTCGCGTAACCGCAGCGTTTTCAAGTTAGCGGCGGCGTATACAAGTTGGCCGCCTTCGAAGTACACGGCGGTTTGGGCGCGCTCGTGCCCCAGTCGCAAAGTTCCGGACAAACTCTTGTCCGCAATCTCGCGAATCAGCTCAGCCAATGGTTGGTCTGTGAGTTTGCCCCTCATGAATTGAGTCTATGGGATTGGGCAGCGCTTCCTGTGCCCGGCAAACATCATAATACGAATTAGTTAAAAAAGAAGTATGGTTTTGACACTCTTTCGATGGAGTCTTATATTGAACTTCCCAATAAAAAATTCAGACGTAGTAAGGCGCGGCTAGACGTAGTTTCTCCCGGAGTCCCAGCTGCCATTTCACGACTGTGCCAGATCGTCCCAGGAACAATAAGAGAGCTTCGCAGGAACAAGTTGGCGACCAACGCGTTGCTGATTTGATCGAACAACTGCAAATGCGAACTGTGGAGTTGGAAGAGGCCAATCGGGAGCTGAACCACATCTCGCATTATCGTTCGCTTTTTTTGGCGCGCATGTCGCATGAACTGCGAACTCCGCTCACCTCCATCCTTGGCTTCGCCGAAATCCTGCTCGATCAGGAAAAGTTGACTGAACCGCAACAGCGCTTTTGCCAGAAGATTCAGAACTCGGGCCTGCAGTTATTGGCGAGTTTGAATCAGCTGGTCGACTTGTCCCGACTAGAGGCCGGACCGGCCGAGATTTTTCTGCAGGAGTTTTCGTTTCCCGAGGCGTTGCGTGAGATTTGCGCCGGCATAGCGCGTCAGGCGCAGAAACGCGATGTGAAGATCGAGTGTGACCTCAACCCCGATTTGACCAACATCGTGTCTGACCGCGGACGTTTGCGCCAGGTGCTTTTCACGTTCATTGCCTGGGCATCGAGTCGCAGTCCGGAAGGCCAGTCGGTACACGTAGAAGCCGAACTGATGCCGGGTCCGATGTTGCGAGTGCTGATCGAAGACCAGGGAGACCCGGTAAAGAACCTGGCGCGCGTGTTTGATCCCGAAGAATCTCCGCGCGCGGGCAAAACGGATCTCAACGAGCTGGGGATTATTATTGGCCGGCGCGTGCTGGAGATGATGAAGGGTTCTGTTAGTCTTGAGAACCGTCCGAGCCAGGGCCTACGCACTGTCCTGGAGTTGCCCGCAGGTCGACCCAGGGCTTCAGCAGCGTAACGATTTTCTGATAACCCGCAACTGAGGCGTGCCGGCCGTCGCTGCCGGCGCAAGTCAATCAACAACTGGCAGGTCGGTAACCCGCCGTCTGAGAAACGATGGAAGAAATCGAAGTACGCGAGTGTGTGACGATCGATGAACTGGACAGCTGCGTCCGGTTACAGCGCGACGTGTTTGGTTTACCCGATCTGGAGATTTCGCCGCGACGGCATCTGATC
>JBKPNP010000948.1:0-7900 GCA_046732775.1 Acidobacteriota bacterium | reverse complement strand
GGCGTGGCGTCATCGAGGATCGTACCGATGCCTTGCGCTCGCTCGATCACATAGTCGTCCATGACCGGCGACAGGTTCGCGAACAGGGTTTCAGCCGGCTCGCTAAGCAGGTCCCGGTTGGTGTGAACTACGAAGACATTGCTCTGTTGGCCAGGGTTGAATAAGACTGACCTCCCAAAGTAGCCATCGCTATTTAAAGCATAATCTCCACCCTGGAACGCGCCCGTGGCGGTACCGTCAGCAATCGCAAGCCGCACGGCGGAAAACTGAAGGGCAGGCTCCGAGAGTGAAACGGTGAAAACGATGTCGCCGCCTTCGCTCGCGGCAATGTCGTTAATCGTAATGCTCGGCTTGATGCTGTCGTGGATGAAGACGTTGGTCGTGGCGCTTGTGCTGTTCACAAGGTAACCGTCTGTCGGGTTGCTCAGACTAATAGCAAATATCTCGGTTCCTTCTCTCACGTTGTCGTTGAGCAAGGGTACGGTGATGAACTTAACATCCTCGTCAGGCGCGAACGACAACGTGCCGGAGGTTGCCACGTAGTCGGAACCAGCAGTCGCCGTCGCATTGCCGGTAGTGAATTGCACACTCGTGGGTCCGGTTCCGCCGCGAGCGTTGCGTAGCACGGGAACGCTCACTGAGCCTCCGCCTTCCTCTGCACGGAAGGCGGGCTGCCCGAAACCTATGAACCCGTTGAGTCCCGTCGGGTCGGGGTCGTGATCGAACCGGTACACGTCAACGAAAAAGTTGGTGTCTTGCCCGCTCAGCTTGTTCTGTGTGGAGAAGGCCACGGAACTACCGTCGGCACTAATGACGGGGGTAATGATCACAGACGGAAACGCGTTGAATGACACGAGCGGCTGAGTGGTTACATTGGTCGTAGTGAGCGAGAGGAAATCTCCCAGGAAGACCGCTTCGTGGACCCCAAATCCGATAGCTGTCTGCGCGAAAGTTACGAAGCGACCATCCGCGCTGGCCGAAGGTCGGAAGGTGTTCACGGTACACAGGCGCGGGCCCGTTGCGCATATACCGCTGTCGGGAAGCATGGAAAAGGTGGCGGTGGTCAAATCGTACCTGGCCACGTTACCCTTCGGTAATTCACCTGCCACGTCGTCAAACTGACTGTAAAAGTAGTTAAAAATCAGGTAGCGTCCGTCAGCGGTCAGTGTCGATTCTCCCATGCTTCCAAAGACGAGCGGAAACTCCAGCACAGGCGTGGGAATCAGCGTCGTGGCTCCAGTCTTCATGTCGCGCACATAGATATGGGTACCGGCAACAGCAGGCGCGGCGAGCAGGTCGGAGGCCAGGCTTTGAAATGAGACGAGGCGACCGTCTGCGCTGATACTCGGAGCTGACGAACTGCCGTTGCCGCCGCCGGTTCCAGCATGATTGACGCTGACGAGTTTCGTCGTTCCGCTTTGGAGATCGCGGAGGATGACGTTACTGACGGTCGAATTTCCGCTGGTATTGAGAAACGCAACGAAGCGCCCGTTCGACGAGATCACGGCTTCAGAAGACTCGCCGTCAAGACTGCCCGTTTCCATGCTGCCCGTGCTAACGAGGGTCGTAGTGTCCGTAACCGTGTCGCGTATGAAGACGTCCAGCCCGTTGCCGTTCGTGTCGTTATCGACCAGGTCGCTGGAGCTACTGGAGAAAGTCACGAGACGCCCATCCGAGCTGATGGACGGAGAAAACGAAGTGCCATTGCCACTGCCATTGCCGGAGCGGTTGATGCTGACGAGCTTCGTTTGGCCGACTTGCACGTCTCGGATAAAAACGTTCTGAATCAAGCCTTGGCCGGGCAGACAACAGCTGCCGCTCGTAGGAAAGGAGACGAGATTTGTGGCCTGACTGGTAAACGCAATGAAGCGTCCGTTAGCGCTGCTGGCCGGCCGGTATGAATGCTGGTTGCCGCTTTGGTCTGCCGCAAAAGCAGGACTGACAAGCTTGTAAGCATCCTGAGCGGACGCTGTCCCGTAAAGGCTAACTGCAATTCCGGCAAACGCGCTTATCAAAACCAGCGAGAGAAACAATAGACGGTGCGGCAAGGTGCGGTGAGAAAAATACTTCATGAGGTTACTCCTAAGCGGAAGGGCGCCAAGTGAAGCCGAGCGGTGGGGGATTGCCGGCGTAAAGTACACAGCCAAACTGATTAATCGAAGGACATAGAATTCATCTCCTGATTAATACCGCCAATGTTGACTGAAGGTTGCTCAATTCGTCCCCCGAAATCGTGAAGGGGTTCAAGTTGAAAGAATGAGGAGACTATTTGCGGATCGGCAGTAGTTTTACACAGAGATCAGGTCTGGTCAATAATCTTTGATCAATGACTAGAGTCCCTTCGTAACATTTGACGGCGAAGTCGTAATCCGACGAGAATTACGCCGCGATATTGAGGCCTTACCGTTTTCTGAGCGCGCCGGAATTTGAATTACCTAAAAGCCTGAGTTGATCACAACGCCGAACAGCGCGCGCTCTTCTGTGTCCCGAACGATGTTCAATTCCATTGTCGTAAGGAGATTGCCTGTGAAAAAACTTCTGTTATCGATCGGTTTGGTCGTTGCTCTCGCCGCTTCTGCATACGCCCAAACAGCCGAGCAGCATTTTAAGGCGGGCTTAGAGTTCTACGACAAGAAGGCCTACGATCAGGCGATCACAAGTTTTTCGGCAGCCATTGATTTGAACCCAAACATGTGGGGAGCGTGGTTTAACCGCGGCCAGTCGTACTACTACAAGGGAGCTTTTGAGAAAGCGATCGTCGAATATTCGCAGGCGCTAAAGTTGAAGCCGGATTTGAACGACGGTTATTTTCAGCGGGCGCTCGCCTACAGCAAGATCAAGAATTACGACGCATCTATCGCCGACTACTCGCAGGGGATCAAGTTGGCGCCAACCGATCCACAGCTTTGGCATAACCGCGCCCTCGTTTACGTAGACAAAGGAATGCCGGACCAGGCAATGGCCGACTATAACGAGGCGATTCGTCTCAATCCCGCGTACACAAAAGCCTACATTAACCGCGGTGGCGTCTACTTCAGGAAAAAGAATTTTGCGGCCGCGATAGCCGACTTTACGAAGGCGCGCGATCTCGATCCGAACCTCGTCGAAGCTCGCTACAATCTCGGCCAGGCAAACTATTTCTCCCAGAATTATGATGCTGCGATCGCGAGTTATACGGAGGCATTATTGCTGGCGCCAAGTCGTTCGGACGCGTATATGCAGCGTGGCCTCGCTTATCAAAAGAAACGCGAATACGATCTCGCGATCGCTGACTACACCAAGGCCATCGAAATCGCACCGCAGAATCCGGATCTCTATCACAACCGTGGCAATACCTATATCGATAAGGGTTTGACGGATCTGGCGCTGGCGGATTTTGCAAAGGCAATACAACTTAATCCGAAGGCGGCCCGGACTTACCTGGCCCGCGGAAACGCGCAGTACCGCGCCAAAAATTATGACCTCGCACTGGCGGATTTTAGCGCTGCAATCGAAGCCGATCCGAATTACTTCGATGCCTGGTCAAATCGTGCCGTAGTTTACAATTTCAAAACTCAATACGACCTTGCCATCGCTGATTTGACGCAGGCCATCAAGATTGCTCCGGCAAACCCCAAGGGCTACAAGGATCGCAGCATCGCTTATTACAAGAAAGCGAACTACGATCTGTCACTGGCCGATCTGAACGAACTCATCCGGCTCGATCCTAAAACTGCGCAGAACTATGCAATGCGCGGTGAAGTCTACGAAAAGAAGAACCTGAAGGACCTGGCGATAACGGACTATAAGGCTGCACAGACTTTGGACCCGACGAATGCTTTTGCGAAAGCGGGGTTGGCGCGACTCGGTGCAACTCCTTAGCAGGCCCGAAGCGCCGTTGGTCAATGGCCACGCCCGTGAGGGCGTGGGAAGAAAGACAGCGACCGGATCGAGCGCCGAAGGTGCGACAGTCCGAATTTTGGGGGAACGGATCGTAAACCGAAGACATTCAAACCAGCAGAGGTAACCACATGAGCAGCATTCCAGGTTCGAACGTCGTCATCGACCTTTCTCACTTCAATAATGTAACGAACTTCGCGGCAATTCAGCAGAGTGGCATCGTAGGAGTCATCCACAAGGCCACTGAAGGAACGGGCTGGTCCGACCCAACCTATGCCAGCCGTAAACAGCAAGCGCTGGCCGCCGGCCTTTTGTGGGGCGCATATCACTTCGGCATTAACGAAGACGGCGCAGCACAGGCGCAATACTTCTTGTCAGTCGTCAATCCCGGCTCACAAGACTTGTTGGCTCTTGATTTCGAACAGAATCCCAACAGCCAAATGACGATCACGCAAGCCGAACAATTCGTCCAGGAAATCTACAGCAAAACCGGACGCTATCCCGGCTTCTATTCCGATTCTTTAGTCGGCAGTCTGCTTGGTTCAACCGAGAACTCCATTTTGGCGAATTGCTGGTTCTGGCGCGCCGAATATGGCGGCTCACCGCCGTCGGTGCCGCCGACCTGGCCCGGCTGGACCATGTGGCAATACACCGAGTCTGGATCAGTCCCGGGAATTGCCGGCGCGTGCGACCGGGACACCTTCAATGGCAGCGTCGCGGAGTTGTCCAAGCTCTGGGGCTAGGAACGGAGGAGTAAAGGGTTAGCGAATGACGGGAAGGAAACCGAATGTTTTTTGAGACCGGACCGATAATATTTTACGACCAGACCTTTGCAGGCTCCCTTCTCCCGGAAGGCGAAGATGTCAGCGAAGAAACTCGCCTGCGCGCTGCCGTCATTGGTGTTTACGAGGTCTCTTTCCGACAGCAACCGCATTATGAGTTCAGCGGCGCGTTTCTTGACGCGAACACTCCATCCGGTGAGCAACAGAAACAGTTTGAAGTTTCCGAAGACATCACGGACGCGGAACGAATTCTGACGCTCCAACGCACAGCTGATGTTATCAAGTTCGACTCTCTGGAAATCATTCCGCTTGATTGGAGAGAGAATCCGTTGGAGTTTGCTCTGGTGGACGCGAACGAAAAGCAACGAAGGATCAGTTACCGCAAAGACCCGCCGCCCGAATCCTTGAAACTGCGGCTTTCCGGCGTAAATGTTTTTGACACGGAAATCATTAATGCCGTTCTGTGGGCCCGCGGGAGAGATTATTCACCTGGAAAGCTGGCGACGTTTATCAGGCGCTCCGAAGATATCCGGATTGACCGCTTGGAAAATCCCCGTGGCGCTCCTCGAACGATTGAGGAACACTTGGTGACTCTCTTTCGGCTGCTGCTCGAGAAAGCTCCCGAGCGGACCTTCGACTTCGAATGCAGTTATCGATATTACGCTGTGGCCGGCGGCGCCCATGCTTTGATGCCCGTGTTGTTTCAACGATCACTCACCCTACCGGCGGCCGAGGAGTTGTTTTCTGCGCTTCTGCCGGCGCTGAAGAACTGGTATCAGAACGTTTCGCCCTTGAAGGGAGTTTTTGATTTCGGTGTAAAGCTTTACGGCGCCGGAGCACGAGAGTCAGTCCCAATCCTGCACCTGACCGGATTAGTCCTACCGACGGAATCGATCACGGGATGGAGCGAAGCTGTTTCGAAGTAAACCGAGCACCTCACTAATCAATCGTGCATGCCTGAGTATCCTGACATCGTCGTTTACCTTGAGGCGCTCGAAAAGCGAGTTCTCAACCACACGCTCGAACGTCTTCAGATAACTTCGCTGTTTCTGCTGCGCACCGCCGAGCCACCGATAGCGACCGTAGAAGGTAGAAAGGTTGTTGAGCTGCGCCGGCTCGGCAAACGCATTTGCCTGGGGTTCGAAGGCGATCTTTGGCTGGTGCTCCACCTGATGATTGCTGGCAGGCTTCACTGGAAAACGGGCGCGGCTAAAATTTCGAAACGCGACGTCGCGGCGTTCTTCTTCGACAATGGCACCCTCACGCTAACGGAGGCGGGGACTCAAAAGCGCGCTTCCCTGCACCTTGTTCGCGGAAAAGCCGGACTCGCCCAGCTCGATCCCGGCGGTCTCGAAGTGTTTGACCCGAAAAACAAGGCCGCGTTCGCCGCAGCCCTTCAATCGAGTAACCATACATTGAAACGCGCGCTCACGAATCCTCGTTTGCTCAGCGGAATTGGCAACGCGTATTCGGACGAAATTCTGTTCGAGGCAGGCCTCTCCCCGATAAAGCTCACACAGAAGTTGTCCACCGACGAAGTTGAGAGACTGTACGCTGCGACGCTAAGCACGTTGACGCGCTGGGTCGAACGATTGCGCGAAGACGCCGGCGATGCATTTCCCGAAGGCGTAACCGCATTTCGCGAAGGCATGGCGGTCCACGGCCGTTACAAAGAACCGTGCCCGCGTTGCGGGTCGAAAATCCAACGCATCCGCTACGCCTCAAACGAAACTAATTACTGCCCTGTTTGTCAGACTGGCGGGAAGTTGTTGGCGGATCGTGCGCTCTCGCGAATTTTGCGCGACGACTGGCCGAAAACCGCAGAGGAATTGGGATAAACCGAGCGGCAGCGCTTTGTTTTTGCTACCGTATTCACTTATCAGTTACCTGGAGGTGCACGCATGTCTGCTCACATCCTGACCAGTATTGTGCCCGCGAGCGAAAAAGACGTTCCGTTGATTCTAAGTTTCATTCGCGAGTTAGCTGAATTTGAGAAAGAGTCGAGCCGCGTGATTGCCACGGAAGAAATTCTGCGTACGACCATGTTTGGACCGCATCCTTACGCCGAAGCCGCGATCGGTTACGCGGGCAGCGAGCCGGCGGCATTCGCAATTTACTTTTTCAGCTACTCCTCATTTTCAGGACTGCCAAGCCTCTATCTGGAAGACATTTTTGTACGAGCGAATTTTCGCGGCCTTGGTGTGGGCAAACAGATGCTTGCGTATCTGGCGCAGCGGGCCGGCGAACACAATTGCGGCCGCATGGAATGGTCGGTTCTAAATTGGAACCAGGCGGCGATCGGTTTTTACAAGAACCTCGGCGCCGAGCCCGTTCGCAACTGGACGGTGTACCACCTGGGCAAAGAGGAAATACAGAACCTCGCTAAGTCCGCTTAGGTTTCGTGTCTGAATAAGGACAGTGGCGGCAGTCGTTCTCGCAGCAGTAACCCCGCTTAAGCAGGAAATGCTCAGTGAACACAAAGAGACCGCCTTCGATGTAGTAGTCAACTCCCTCTACTAGTTCAGCGGCCGCTGGAGATGAGACTTCAGTCTCACGTCCGCAAGCGTCTTCATTGTTAATTGGCCGGTCGTCGTTTGTCATAGCGAGGGAGTGATATTCCGTGACTGCAACCGCCTCTCCCGAACCGCCGCCCATGCTCTTTCTGGCGCGCGTGCCCATCAGATAACGATATCTGCCGCAGCGCAACTCCGCTGTGGTACGCTTGCGAAACATGGGCGCAGAAGCCACGGAACGAAGATACTCACTGGCGCAAAAACTTTGGTGGCTGATCGCGGGCCGCCTTTCCGCCGCTCTGTTTCTTTTTGTGGCGCGCGCGGTTTGGCTGCACGGCAGTAACACTCGGGCCTGGGCGACGACTCTATCCCCGCTGCTCATCGTAATCGCACTAACCGCAGTTTATTCCACGGCCCGCATGTTTTCATCCGCACTGCTGCTGCAGGCGCGAATTCAATTCTTCATCGACATCCTGCTTGTGACGTGGTTGCTCTGGACCACGGACGTTATTCATTCGCCGTTCATCGCTGTCTACATCGTCGTGATTGCGGCGTCCAGCTTGTTTCTGGGTCCCCGTGACGCGATCGTTGTGTCGCTCGGCTGTGCGATTGCATTCACGGCCAGCGCCCTGGCAATTCTTAACGGATACGGGAACTTGAGTACTGACCAGCTTGTCGGCAACGGCCGCGTGCAAACGTTTCAATCGATCGGTCTGTTCGATATCG
>JBKPNP010000947.1:0-1304 GCA_046732775.1 Acidobacteriota bacterium | reverse complement strand
ACAAGGAGAAGGCGATTGAGAACTACGAAAAGGCGCTCGAGCTCGATCCCAAGTCGGAGAACGCGAAGGAAGTCTTGAAGAAGCTGAAGGGACAATAGCGTCGCGATTGAACGTTACGGCAGTCTGGCGCGGTGACTCCTGACTTTTGGAGTGCGGTGACTTGTCACCGCTTTTGCAGGCTGCGACCTGTCGCAGCCGTGGGATGGCTGGCTTTGCGATAGGAGCGCGGCAACAGGTCGCCGCGAATACAAAGCGGTGACAGGTCACCGCACTCCAAAGGTCTTGAGTGGTGACAACCGGTCACCGCACTCCAAAAGCACAGCCCTAACCCGCCGTGACCGAGCGCCTGTCGCGTCCGTTCTAGGTTTCACTCTTCATCAAACTTCCGCTAATCTTAGTTCATCCCTTAGTCAGCCCAACTGGTCCCTCGTTCCCCTCATCCGACTCCCGAGGTGAGCCGTGTCCACAGACGAACAACAGGTTGAGCAACTCAAACACGATCCCGACATAAAAAAGGCGCTCAAGCAAACGGCCTCAAAAAAAGAGGCGCCGGCGCCGGAGATCAAGACCAAACACAAAATCTTTCTCGGCGGCTATGTACTGGCTCTGCTCGGTCTGGCCGGCGTCTATTATGTAACCCGGCTTGGGTTCTTAAACTTCGCCGGCGCTTACCTGCGTCTGTTCCAACGCTTCACTGTCGGCGCGATGGCCGCCGTGGCCGTCCTCGCAATAGCCAAAGCCATTGACGCTTACTGGATCGATCGCCTCGAGGATCCAATCTCCGAATACAACCTCCACCGCGTCGTCAGATTGTCGACGCTCCTCGTGCTTAGTTTCATCCTCCTCTCAGTCATCTTTGCCAACTGGTACACCGCGGTCGTTTCGCTCGGCCTGGTGTCTCTGATTTTGGGTTTTGCGTTGCAGACTCCCATCACCAGTTTCATCGGTTGGATCTATATACTGATTCGCGAACCCTATCGCGTCGGCGATCGGATCAAGATTGAAGGCGCTACCGGCGACGTTATCGACGTCAGCTATTTCGACACCACCCTGTGGGAATTCGGCGGTGACTATCTTTCCACCGATCACCCGACCGGCCGCGTCATAAAGTTTCCCAACGCGAAGGTGCTGGACACTCCGGTCTACAACTATAGTTGGCCGCTCTTTCCGTATGTCTGGAACGAGATCAAGTTTCAGGTGGGCTACGATGCCGACTTGCAGTTCGTGGCGGAGACAATGCGGCAGGTGGCTGACGAGGACCGCGGCACGGCGATGAGCGAACGCGTCAGTGTTTTTCGTGAGTT
>JBKPNP010000946.1:0-14967 GCA_046732775.1 Acidobacteriota bacterium | reverse complement strand
ATTCCCTCGAATATTTTTAAGCAAGCAGGATTTGCGATTGACGACGCGCAAGCGATCATTTGGGTGGTTGATGCGCGGCTCGGCATGACGCCGCTCGACGAGGAGCTTGCAAAGCTGCTGCGAGCGACGGGGAAGCGAGTGCTGGTGGCGGCGAATAAGTCGGAACGCGCGCGCGTGGAAGCGGAAGCTGGGGAGTTTTACAAATTTGGGTTTGAGGAAGTGTTTCCGGTTTCGGCGGAGCAGGGGATTGGGCTGGGCGATTTGCTGGATGCGCTAGTTCAGGATTTGAAGTTTGAGAGCTCAGACCTCGAATCAGATCTCAAATCTGAGATCTCAGATCTCACATCAGAATCAACCCGACCGCGCGAATTGCGGCTCGCGATCATCGGCCGTCCAAACGTCGGCAAGTCGTCGTTGCTAAACCAACTGATCGGCGAAGAGCGTGTGATCGTGTCGCCAGTGGCCGGCACAACACGCGACGCAATCGACACCTTACTGACGACCGAGACGCAAAAATTTCGTCTCATAGACACCGCCGGTATTCGTCGCAAAGGTAAGACAGGCGAAATGGCCGAGAAACTCGCCGTGGTGATGGCGATGAAAAGTCTCGCGCGCGCCGATGTCGCCATCGTTGTCATCGACGCGGTCGAGGGTCCTACAGCACTCGATGCACATATCGCGGGTTATGCCCACGACGCCGGCTGTTCGATCATCATCGCGTGCAACAAGTGGGACGCGATTCCTAACAAGGAAACCGGCACCCCGATGGCGTATGAACGAAAGATTCGCGAAAAGATGAAATTCCTCGACTGGGCGCCGGTCGTGATGATTTCGGCCTTGAGCGGTCAGCGCGTCGAAAACCTGCTTGGACTCGCGGTTCAAGCGAACGAGGCCCGCAACCGTCGCATTCCGACTTCACAGCTCAACGCGTTTTTCGAACAGGCAGTTTCGCAGCCGCGCGGCGGCAGTGCCCCTGCTCCGGTCAAAGGCGGTGTTTCGCGTTTGCATGTTCAATACATGACGCAGGTCGGCGTGCGTCCGCCCACGTTTGTGTTGTTTACTTCGGGAGGAAAGTCCGGCCTGCATTTTTCGTACTTGCGGTATCTGCAAAACCGTCTGCGTGAAGAATTCGATTTCTTCGCGACGCCGCTACGGATTATTGAGAAGCACAAGACGCGAAAAAAGAGATGAGCTTTGTACTTTGAGCTTTGACCTTTGATTCTGGACCGGCTTAACAGACGTCAAAGGCCAAAGACCAAAGACCAAAGACCAAAGTACAAAGCACAAAGCTCAAAGACCAAAGTCCCTTTCCTAGTGAATCCTCCAATTAAATTCGAATTATTAGCAACTGACGGCGAAGCGCGCACCGGGTTGCTAACGACGCGGCGCGGCGCCATCGAAACTCCCGTGTTCATGCCGGTGGGCACCGCCGGCACTGTGAAAGCCGTGCGTTACGAAACGCTCGAGGGCGAACTCGACGCGCGCATCATTCTCGGTAACACCTATCACCTGTGGCTGCGTCCCGGCGTGGATGTGATTCGAACCTGCGGTGGCTTGCATCGTTTCAGCGGTTGGAATCGCGCCTTGTTAACCGACTCGGGTGGCTTTCAGGTGTGGAGTCTTGGCGCCCTGCGAAAGATTTCGGAAGCGGGGACCGAGTTTCGTTCGCATCTCGACGGCAGTCTGCAATTTCTTTCGCCGGAGTTGTCGATGGAAGTTCAGGCAGCTTTAGGTTCCGAGATCGTCATGGCCTTTGATGAATGTGCGGCCGGCGATGCCGAGCCTGAAGTTGCGCGCGCGAGTATGGAACTCACCGCGCGTTGGGCTGAACGATCGCGCGTGCGGTTCGACACTTGTCAATCCGAACTGCTGGACACGGGCCGGACTGACTCGACTGACGAGATCAGTGGCGCGCAATCGTTGTTTGGCATCGTTCAGGGCGGCGCCCATCTTGACCTGCGCCGTGAAAGTTTGGCGCGCACGCGCGAGATCGGGTTTGACGGTTATGCGATCGGCGGGCTCAGTGTTGGTGAAAAGAAGGACGTAATGTGGCGCGTATTAGACGGTATCGCCCCCGAGCTCCCAGACGAACAGCCGCGATATTTAATGGGAGTCGGCACGCCTGAGGATTTGGTGGAGGCCGTGGCGCGAGGAGTGGATATGTTTGACTGTGTCCTGCCAACTCGAAACGGCAGGACCGGTCAGGCCTTCACGTCGACCGGCAGGTTGAACGTGAAAAACGCTCGCTGGCTGTCAGACACGAGCCCCCTGGATGACTCGTGCTCTTGTTCAGTCTGCCGACGCTATTCCCGCGCCTATTTAAGGCACCTTTACGTCTCCGGCGAAATGCTTGCGAGCATGCTGTTAACGCACCACAATTTGGCCTTCTTCCTTGACACTATGCGACGTGTCAGGCAATCTATCCGGTCTGGCGATTTCACCAAATTTCGACGAGAGTTCACCGAGAGGCTGAACACACCCGGTGAAGAAAAAGCGGTTAGCGATAGCTGACTGCTCGTCAGCATTGGAATCTTCTGACGTCTCCGACTGAAAACTAAATCATATTGATGACGCTATTAATTCTATTTCAGGGCGGCTTGGGTGCACTCGGCGGTTTGGTGCCGATGCTCTTAATCATTGGAGTTTTCTACCTGCTGCTGATCCGGCCGCAACAAAAGCGCCAGCGAGAATTGCAACAGACAATCTCGGAACTCAAAGCTGGTGATCGCGTGGTGACCACTGGCGGAGTGATCGGCACCATCACCACCGTCCGCGATACCAGTTTTCTAATCCGAAGCGCCGACAAATCCATACTCGAGATTTCACGTTCCGCTGTTGCCGGCATCGAGGCGGAAGAGACCAAGTAGGCACCCGACATTTCAGTAAAGATTTCTTTGTAATGAAAAAGAAAAACCTCCTGCAACGCGTCATTATCATTGCCGTAATAACCCTGATAGGCATTTATGTAGTAATCGGACCGCGCCGCCGTCCAACCTTACACGACTTCTCCTGGGCCGGGATTAAAGAAACTCTCGCCGCCAATATTCACCTCGGACTCGATCTCAAGGGTGGTTCGCATCTGGTGATGCGTGTGAAGACTGACGAAGTTCTGAAGACCCTGACAATGACGGACGCCGCAGCGATGGAGGTCGCGGCGAAGGACGCAGGTTTCCCGATAAAGGGCGTCCATCCTGAGATCACTCCGGGAAATTACCGCATCACGTTGGAAGCGAACGACGCGAGTCGGCTGTCCGAGCTGCAGGACGCGATTAAGAAGAAAATTGACCTTTCAAACTGGAATGCTTCGGTAAGCGGAAACACGATCGTTTGGACGTTGCCCGGTTCAGCCCAGGCGACACTCGCCGAACAGGCTACCGAACAGGCCCAGAAAATTGTCGACACACGTCTTGACTCCGCCGGCGTTGCCGAGCCCTTAGTGCAGCGTCACGGGTCGCAAAGTTCACATCAGATTCTCGTGCAGATGCCCGGCATCCACGATCCCGAACGCGTCAAGCAGCTTCTAAAAGCTGAGTCAAAACTGGAGTTGGTTCACATTGTCGGACCGGCCAGTCCGGCGCCGTCGCAAACCTACAGCACGGAAGAAGAAGCGAAAGCTTCACTGGGCGGAACCGTTCCTACTAACCGGCGCGTACTGCCGTATTCCGAGCGAAACGAACCGACGAACGCCGGTGGGCAGCCGGCCGATCAGGCGCCTAAAGACAAGCGCTGGGTCGTAGTTGAGGCTCCGGCCGTTGTCGATGGCAGCGAGTTGCGCAGCGCTGCGGCCACGCAAACTCAAGGCGGCGGCGATACCTATTCGATCTCGTTTGCACTCAAGCCCGGCGGCGCGGCGAAGTTCGGCGCCTGGACCGGTGCAAATATCAACCAATACATGGGCGTGGTTTTGAATAATGAAGTCAAATCCATCGCCTATATCAAGTCGCAAATCTCCGATCAGGGCGAAATTTCCGGGCGCTTCACCAAGGAGTCAGCCGACGACCTGGCGTTGACCTTGCGGTCCGGCGCCTTGCCGGCTCCGGTGGAGTACATGGAAGAGCGAACGGTAGGGCCGAGCCTCGGCGCCGATTCAATCCGCTCGGGCGTGCGCGCGTCGCTGGTAGGCTTAATCCTCGTCGTTCTGTTCATGCTGGTTTACTACCGCGGCTCGGGCGTCAACGCGGTGGTCGCGTTGCTGCTGAACATGATTTTGATGTTGGCGGGTCTGATTCTTTTCCAGGCCACGCTAACGCTGCCAGGCATCGCCGGAATCATTTTAACGATTGGTATGGCGGTGGACTCCAACGTGCTCATCTTTGAGCGTATTCGTGAGGAACTACGAACAGGGAAGACTATTCCCTCGGCGATCGATCAGGGTTTCGCGCGGGCGTTTGTCACCATCATCGATACGCACGTCACTACCATCATCTCGTCGTTATTCTTATTCGTGTTTGGTACGGGCCCGCTGCGTGGCTTCGCAGTCACCCTGGTCCTCGGTCTCTTAATAAATCTTTTCTCCGCCGTCTACGTGTCACGCACAATTTTTATTTGGGAGTTGGGCCGGAAGCGCAAGATGGAGTCGCTAAGTATTTAGAGGAGCAGCGTGCCCCTGTTTCTCTCGGAGGAGTCGGAACGCGCTAACGGTTAAAATGATTCAATTATTTAAAGACGTAAAGATTGACTGGCTGGCCAATCGCCGCATGTTCATCGCAGTTTCGATCCTGCTGATGCTTGCCGGTCTGAGTTCGGCCGTATTTCGCCAGTGGAAACATCCAAACGGCTCCGAAGCGTTCAATCTCGGCGTTGACTTCAAGGGCGGTACGGTAGTAACCGCGAAATTCAAACAGCGTCCCTCGGCGGAATCCATTCGCGATGCACTATCCAAGAACGGTGCGAGCGACGCGATCATCCAGCCTGTTACCGACAAGCCAGACACCGTGCTGATGAAACTGCCGCTGCAGGGTGCGGGCGGTGGTGAAGAGCAGGCACAGCTTGACGCCGGCCGGGCGCGAGTGCGAACGGCGCTGAACACTTTTGGGCCGGAAGCTGGTGCTCAGCTCGATTTGGAGCAGGATCCAAATGCTGCCTACAAGATCGTGGGAACGGACGCGGTCGGTGCGGTAGCCGGGGCGCAACTGCGCAACAAAGCGATCGCGGTAACACTCGCTGCGCTCGTTGGTATCCTCCTGTACATTGCCTTCCGCTTCGAGTGGACTTACGGCGCCGCAGCCGTGATCGCCGTGTTCCACGACGTGCTGGTGACGCTCGGGTTCTTTTCAATCTTTCAGTGGGAAATTAGCTTGACGGTAATCGCCGCGCTCCTCACGCTGGTCGGTTTTTCCGTCAACGATACGATCGTGGTGTTCGATCGAATTCGTGAAAATAGACGCCTACACCGGCGCGACTCGCTCTACAAGGTTACAAACGATTCGATCAATCAAACGCTGTCGCGAACTGTAATCACTTCAGGCCTGGTATTCCTCTCCGTGCTCGCCATGGTGTTGTTTGGCGGCGAAGTGTTGCGAGGGTTTTCACTGGCGTTGCTGATTGGCGTTGCGTTTGGAACCTATTCTTCGATCGCGATCGCAAGTCCGATCATGGTTTGGTGGGAGCAGCGTCTCGAGGCTGCCAGCCGGGCATCGTTGACCGCGACAAACCGCGTCGAGCCACGCGCGCCTCGAGTGAGCAGTGGCACGAAACGCGAAGCTTTGTCGAGCAATGCACGCAAGCATTCAAGGGGTGCCGGACGCGCCTAAGCGTCAGCGCTTAGACCACGCGAATTCGCAGGTTTTTCGCAATAGTTAATTTAAATTGGCTCTTGACTTTGGCGCGGGATGCGGCATAGACTGCAGCCGTTGCTGGCCAATTAAATACTCAAGAGTCGAACCGCGTTGTAGAAAAACGAAGGTTGCGTGCGCGGCTGTCTGTTGAGCAGGCCAGCGAGTTTTTTTCTCGCATGGGCTTTTCAATTTGACCCGAGTACTCAAGATCATTGAGCTGCGGTAATCCCCTTCATTTTTAAACGACTCCGGCGACCCGAAAGGCGACGCTTGAGAAGCAATTAAATAGTTCCGCCAGGTATTTTGCACCCTGATCCATTTGGCACCGGAATAGGGAGGATAAAAATGTTCGATAACCTTGTAGAGTCTGGCTCGCATAAACAAGATCTATCGCGAAAAGGCTCATTCCTGCTGGGCACGGTGGCCATCTATGCGGTCATCGGTACCACGTTGCTTGTCATCGGCATCATGTATGCCAACGCGGATCTGGATCGACAGGATCTGGAGTTGACCACCCTGGTCGCACCTGTGCCTGTGCCGCAACAGCAGAACGAACCAGAAAAGCAACAAGAAGCCAAGCCACAAAATAAAGAACAGAATGTTGACGTCAGAAAAGAGCTGATCGCCGACGTTTCGGAATCGCGTGTTGCGCCCAAGGAAATTTCTGCTAAGGCGAGCGACATTCCTCCGGTCAGACGCGGCGTAACCACCGTCCTCGGCACCGAGTCGTCGAATGCCGCGGCGCCAGTGGCAGCTGGTCCGGGCACCGGCTTAGGCGCCCCAACCGGTCCAACCAAAGTCAACATTGCCGAAGACCCGCCGCCGGCACCCGAGCCGAAGCCGACGCCGCCCAGGGCGCCGATTTCAGGTGGCGTGCTCAACGGAAAAGCCATCAGTCTCCCTAAGCCTGCTTATCCACCGATCGCCCGGCAAGCACATGCTTCCGGAACGGTTGTCGTCCAGGTGACAATCGACGAAAACGGCGGCGTGATTTCTGCGCGCGCAGTGTCCGGCCATCCGCTATTACAAGCGGTGGCGGTGGCCGCTGCTCGTGGTGCGAGATTCTCGCCGACGAAGCTGTCGGGACAGCCAGTTAAGGTGACGGGCGTCATCACATACAATTTCGTGGCCCAGTAACTGTGGAGGTTCAGCGCCGTGCGAGCCTCTGCAGGCTCATTCTGCGGGTCCCCTGCGAGCTATCAATGTAAGAAAAACCTTTGGAGGGTTTACCGTGACTATTTTAACCAGTTTACTAGGAACTAAGGCCTTTGGCTTGATGGTCTATTTGTGGCAGGCTGCGGAAGCAACACCTGCTGCCACGCCGGGCGTTAATCACTTTTCGCCCATGCAGATGATTAAGAGCATGGGCCCCGTGGCCATCGCCGTGGTAGTCGTGCTGCTGATCATGTCGGTTTATTCAATTGCCATCATGGTCGAACGCTACCTGACCTACACGGCGGCGAAGAAGCAGTCGCGTGAGTTCGCACCCCGCGTTGCCCAGGCCCTGAAAAACGACCGTATAGAAGAAGCCATCAACATTAGTGACAAGCATCGGAAATCGCACCTCGCCATGGTTGTCAGCAGCGGCTTGCAGGAGTTTCGCGCGCATGAAGGTTCGTCTGAAATCTCGGGCGACGAGATTGAAGCTTCGAAACGTGCGCTACAACGCGCCATCGCCATCAAGACTGCCGAGTTCAAACGCGGCTTGTCCGGCCTCGCGACCATCGGTTCGACTGCTCCGTTCGTAGGTCTGTTCGGTACCGTGTTCGGAATCATCAACGCGTTCAGCGCTATGGGTGATGCCGGCCAGGCTGGTATCGGCGCCGTGGCCAGCGGTATTTCGGAAGCGTTGTTTACCACCGCGCTGGGATTGCTCGTGGCCGTGCCGGCCGTGTGGTTGTTTAATTACTTCACCGGCAAAGTCGATGGCTTCATCGTCGAAATGGACAACTCGGCGTCGGAACTGGTCGACTACTTCATCAAGAACCGCACCAAGCAACTGAAAGCGTAATTGCTCGGTAGGATACGCTGAACTGGTGGGCGATTGTGTCCACCAGCGTGGCGCTGTGCGTGGCTGGTATTTAAAAGGAGTTTTGTTATGGGAATGGCAGGCGGAGGCGACGGCGGGTTCACCTCGGAAATTAACGTCACCCCAATGGTCGACATCATGCTCGTGTTGCTGATCATCTTTATGGTGGTCACGCCCATGTTGCAACACGGCGTAACGGTAAATCTGCCGAAGGACCTGGCTAATCCAGAAGAGGATCAGCGCATCATCAAGGACAACTCAGTCGTGATCGCAATCCCGCAGGATGGCGACTACTATCTGGGCAAAGAGAAAATTAACAAAGACCAGATCAAAGACAAGGTCAGCAAAATGCTGGACCTGATCAAGAAGGAAGAAGACAAGGTTGTCTATATCAAGAGCGGCGTCGATGTTAGCTACGGAGACGTAGTGGGCATCATTAACGAAGTGCGCGCGCTTGGTGTCGACAAGATTGGTCTGGTGGCCGACAAGAAGAAGGGCGGGGAAGCCGCGCCGGCAGCCAAACCTGCCTGAGATCGGTCCAGATAATCGGAATTGTGTTCAAAGGAGTAAGCTGATGGCAATGGGAAGTTCAAAAGGTAAGTCGTCCAAGGCGGTCCCCTACATCAACGTGACGCCACTGATCGACGTGCTGCTGGTGATGTTGATCATTTTCATGGTTATCACACCGCTCAAACCCAGCCGGTTTCAGGCAGACATTCCCACGCAGCGTGATCCTAATGAAGATTTGAGCCAGTTGAAACCAAATCCGTTGACGCTGGTGGTCTCAATCTCAAACGACCTGCAGTTGAAGCTCAACCAGGACAGTCTTGGTTCGGTCAACGACACCGCGCCTCTGAGCCAGAAGTTGCTGCAACTGTTCCGTCAACGCGCGGACACACGCGCTTACAAGACCGGTATGGAAACGCGCACCGATTTGCCGGAGAGCCAACGCATTGAAAAGACTGTGTTCGTCAAAGCCCCACGTTCGGTGAAGTACGGCGACGTGGTTAAAGTCATCGATGCCATCAAGGGCGCCGGCGCGAGTCCGGTCGGACTTCAGGTCGACGATCTTCCGCAATAGAGTCGTTTACCGTTCACGCGGTGATAAGCTCTAGCCCCAGTTGCTGTTGGGCCGAATTACTCAAAATGGAGTTGCTGATAAATGAAACTCTCTCAAACTAGAGTCGCCATAGGAGTGGCGATTCTTGTTATCTCGACCTCTGGTTGCAGTTTGGTCAACCGCGTTCGCGCAAAAAACCAACTGAACGAGGCCGCGCTTGCCTATCATGAGGGTCACTTCGAAGAGGCCGAGCAACGTTCGAGAAGCGCGCTGGAACTCGATCCCAACAGTAGAACCGCGCCGCTCTACATTGCTCGTTCAGTTCACGCGCAGTATCGTCCCGGCGTTCAAGCTCCGGAGAACTTAGCCAAAGCGAATCAGGCAATACAGGCTTACCAACTAATTCTCGAGCGCGATCCGAAGAGCGACGAAGCCTACAAGGCGATCGCCTACCTTTACGGAGCCATCAAGGAAGACGAGAAATTGCGTACCTGGATTTCTTCTCGCGCAAACGATGCCAGCGCCCCCGCTGAGAAACGCGCCGAAGCTTTCATCGTGCTCGCCAGCAAAGACTGGGATTGCTCATTCAAGATCACTGAACTCCCCACCAACAAAACCACCACTCTTTCAGCCGGCAACAAGGCCACCATAACCTACAAGAAGCCGCAAAATCAGAAGGACTTCGATCAGGCACAAGCGTGTGTGAAACTTGGTTTGGAAGAAGTGGAAAATGCAATCAAGTTTGATCCAAACAATGAGTCGGCCTGGTCCTACAAAACCAACCTGCTGATTGAAGCTTCCCGGCTAGCCGAGATGGACGGCAAGACCGACCAGAAGGCGCAGTTTGATAAGCAACGCGAAGCAGCTCAGAAGCGAACCACTGAGCTGAGCCAGGCCAACCAGAAGAAGAAGGAAGAAGAGGAAGCCGCCAAGGCCGCCTCTCCCGCAAAGAGTTAAGCCGGCGCTCCCCGCGAATCGACCCGGTCCTGGTGGTGCTCGACTTTCGAGTCGGGCGCCACCATTTTGTTATACTCGTTGAGAAATCAACCTTTTCTCCAGCGGTGGCGCATTAAATGATTCGCATCGAAGAGATTGTAGAAAACGTAGCGCGAAACCATCCCCAGGCAAACCTGGATCTGGTGAGGCGCGCCTACCTTTTCTCTGCGCGCGAACACAAAGGCCAGAAGCGCGCCTCCGGTGAATCTTATCTAGTGCATCCACTCGAAGTGGCCAACATCCTTGCCAGCATGAAGCTCGACGAGGTTTCGGTCGCTACCGGTTTGCTGCACGACGTAGTCGAAGACACGCTCGTCGATCTCGATACGATTCGCGAATACTTTGGCGAAGAGATCGCCCACCTCGTCGACGGCCTCACCAAGATTGCCCAGATAAGCAACATCTCCCGCGAAGAGCAGCAGGCTGAAAACGTGCGCAAGATGCTGCTGGCGATGGTCGACGACGTACGCATCGTGTTGGTCAAGCTTGCTGATCGTTTGCACAACATGCGCACGCTGCAATATCTCAACCCGGAGAAACGGAAGCGCATTGCTGAAGAGACGATGGAAATCTTCGCGCCCATTGCGCATCGGCTTGGAATGGGTAAACTGCGCGGTGAACTGGAGGACCTCGCTTTCCGACACCTGCACCCTGAAGACTATCGCGAGCTCGCCGAACAACTCGAAAAGCGGCGCGCTGAGAACGAAGCTTTCCTCAGCGGCGTCACCGAGCGTATCGAAACAAAGATGAACGAAGCGGAAGTTCCCTTCGTCCGCGTTGAGGGCCGCGTCAAACGCCTCTATTCCATCTGGAAAAAACTCAAAAGCCAGAAGATCGAACTCGATCAGGTTTACGATCTCGTGGCGGCGCGTGTGATTACGCCCAATGAAGTGCGTCACTGTTACGCCGCGCTTGGTGTGATTCACAATACCTGGCGGCCCGTTCCCGGTCGCATTAAAGATTGGATAGCGACACCGCGCGAGAACCTTTACCAGTCGCTTCACACTTCAGTGATCGGCGCGGACGCGCAGTCGTTTGAAGTTCAAATTCGCACCGAGGAGATGCATCGCATCGCCGAAGAGGGCGTTGCCGCCCACTGGAAATACAAGGAAGGGAAGCGCGGCGCCCGCGACGATGACAACGCCTTTCAGGCGCTGCGTTCCCTCGTTGAGTGGACGCAGGAGGTTAACGATTCGCGCGACTTTCTCGATTCCCTCAAGCTCGATCTGTATCCGAAAGACGTTTACGCCTTCACGCCGATGGGCAAGGTGATTCAACTTCCGCGCGGCGCTACACCGGTCGACTTCGCCTACATGATTCACTCCGAAGTGGGTAACACCTGTACCGGCGCGCGGATCAACGGCCGCATGGTGCCGCTGCGTAATCAAATCCAAAACGGCGACGTGGTTGAGATTCTGACTTCGGCGAACTCCCACCCCTCGCGCGACTGGCTCAACTTCATTGTTACTTCTCGCGCGCGAAACCGCGTTCGTCATTGGGTGGCGGAACAGCAACGCGCTGAGTCGATCGACATCGGCCGCAAGCTGTTTGAGAAAGAAGCGGCCCGGTTCCAACTCTCGGCCAAAAAACTTTTCGGCGATAACGATAAAGACATGAAGCGAGTCGCCGGCGAATACGGTTATGGCCGGGTTGAAGACGTGCTGGCAGGAATCGGCTACGGCAAATTGATTCCGCGTAACGTGATCGCCAAATACCTTGGCGCGGAACAGTTCGAACATCTCGACAAACAAAAAGAGTCCCGGCTGCGCAGCGGTGTGCGTGCAGTCAAGCGTCTGATTCGCCTTGGCGATGATTCAATCGTTGTTCGTGGGGTCGACGATCTGATGGTCACGCGCGCGCGCTGCTGCAACCCGCTTCACGGCGAAGAGATTGTCGGCTATGTCACACGCGGAAAAGGTGTCGCTGTTCACGAGAAGCGCTGCAAGAATGTGGCTTCGCTGATGGTCAACCGCGAGCGCATCGTTGAAGTCGAGTGGGCCGGCAGACCTGAGAAGACTGCATATGCCGTCAAGCTGCTGGCGGTTACTGAAAATCGCACCGGCATGATCGCAGGCATCACCGGCGCGATTTCGGATCTGAAGACGGGCATCCGCGACGCGCGAGCCTCCGTCGCGAATGATGAGAAAGGCCACGTCGAAGTCACCGTGGAGGTTTTCGACGTCAAGCATCTGGACAAGGTCATAAATTCAATCAAAGGCGTGCCCGGAGTTCTCGACGTTGAACGACTGCAAGGCGCCGTCTGATGAGATTGAACGAGGAATTCTTCTTTCCTCTCCGAATGGGAGAGGGTGCGACACGCAAATAGACCCAGCATCAAAACTCCCGGTAGTGACCTAATTTAAAATCCTCTGTGCCTCCTCCGTGTTCTCTGTGTCTCGGTGGTGAGTATTTGCCTGACTTTCATCACCACAGAGACACAGAGTTCACCGAGTAGCACAGAGAAGAATTGAAATTAGGGCACTACCAAACTCCCCGCACTTTGGCCTTATCTAAGCGTTTCTGCTAGAATCCCGCTTTTGTTTGCACCACCTAAAAAAAGGCAGCCGCAACTGTGAGGGAGATCATCCAAACGGAGCACGCTCCGCAAGCAATCGGTCCGTATTCCCAGGCCGTAAAGGTTAACGGACTTGTTTTCGCGTCCGGTCAGATACCAACTGACCCCGCGACCGGGCAGTTCGTAGCGGGTGGCATCAAAGAGCAGACTGAACAGGTCTTGAAAAATCTTAGTGCTGTGCTGGACGCGGCTGGCAGCGGTCTCAAGCAGGTCGTCAAAACGACTGTGTTTTTGATCGATATGGAAGAATTCGCGGCGATGAACGAGGTTTACGGCACCTTCTTTACCGAGCAGCCTCCTGCGCGAGCGACGGTTCAGGCGGCGCGTTTGCCGCGCGACGCGCGTGTTGAAATTGAGGCTATTGCGTTAGCCGGGTAAGCACGAAAAAACCGGCGCTGGTCGAGACCGGCACCGGTTGATTTGAAAACGCGAATGCACCTAGGCGGCTTTAGCGACTTTGCCGGCCTTGATACAGCTGGTGCAAACCTTCATTCGCTGGGCGCCACCCTTCGGTTGCTGCACCCGAATGGATTGCAGATTAGGATTGAATCGGCGAGGGGTTCGGTTATTCGCATGCGAAACATTATTGCCGAACTGAGGGCCTTTGCCGCAAACTTCGCATCGTTTAGCCATGACTGTTTTGATACCTCCGAGCTTACTTAATTGCGCCCGGCCCAATAGGATTGAGTAACAGGCAATAATCGAAACGAAACTTATAACAAACGGTTTTCAGGGTCGTCAAGCAGGCGAGACAAGGGCGAACGTAGACCATCTTTAAAGGAGCACGAATCCACAGTGTACAGAACCGCAAAATTCACGATCACAGCCGCTTTCATGGCGGTGACACTTCTCTCCCTGGGAGCCTGCAGTAGCGGCGGTAGCTCAACAAGCAAAGATAGTACGGTGGCCGCCACCGTCAACGGCAAGAACATCCTGCTGCGCGAAGTTGAGCAGGGCGTGAGTGCCCAGTCCGGCGGGAAACAGGCGCAGCTGTCGCCACTCGAGTTGGCGCAGGCGCGTCTACAAGTTCTCGGCTCTTTGGTTCAGCGCGAAGTTTTGTTTCAGCGGGCTGAACGCGAAAAGCTTTTGCCTACCGAAGACGAAATCACCGCAATTCTCAACCAGCAAAAGCAGCAGCGCGGCATGACTGACGACGATTTTCAAAAGAGTCTCAAAGCTCAGAACACGAGTCTTGAAACAGTGCGCGAGGAAGCCCGTAAGGACATCGCGATCAGCAAGCTGCAGGACAAGTACAGTTCCAAGATCACCGTTAACGATAAAGAGGTTGAAGACTTTTACAACAGCAATCGCGATCGTTTCGTCAGCGCTCGTGGCGTTGCCCTGGCGATGGTGATGGTTGACCCGGCAGACAATTCCGCGCAGGGCATTACGGACGACGCCAAGAATGATGCGGAAGCGAAGTTGAAGATCGACAACATTGCGCAACAGCTGAAGGGCCAGGCAGATTTTGCTACCGTGGCGCGATCCAAGAGCGAGGACGCAAGCAGTATTGCACGTGGCGGCGATGTTGGGTTTGCCAGCGAAGACGATTTGAAGCAAAACGGTTTTCCCGCCGAGTTGATCAGCAAACTGTTTAGCATGCAGGCTGGCGACATTACGGATCCGATTCGTTTCAACAACGGCAAGTGGTACATCTTCAAACTTGAAGAGAAACGACTGCAGACCGAGAACCTTACGCTCGAGAGCCCGGGTGTGAGACAGCAGATCACCCAGGCGTTGATCAAGCAGCGTAAGGACATACTCGATCGCGCGCTGTTAGACGTGGCGATGAACGAAGCGAAAATCGTTAATAATCTGGCTGACACAATGCTTAACAACCCGAGCAACCTGGGATTGAGACCGGCATCACCGGGTGCGGCTCCGGCGTCGAGTGCGCCGGCTGCGGCCGCGAGTCCGGCGGCCAGCGCTTCGGTCAAACCCTAACGGTTAGTTAACAGGTTCGCGCGGGTGCAGGAGGCTTTGACCAGCTCCGCACCCGCTTTTTCGTAAGACAGGCATTCCTGCCTGTTTCGTTTGCCAGATCGAGAAGATAGTTCCGTCGCACTGCAAAGATGTTATTCCGGCTTTCCGATGTTCATAAGTCTTACGGTACGCAGGACGTTCTGCGTGGCGTATCGCTGCAGGTGAATCCTGGCGAACACGTTGGACTGGTGGGACGCAACGGTTCGGGCAAGACGACGATCTTCCGTTTGATTAACAACGAAGAGCCGCCCGATCGCGGTGAGGTAATCCGGGCTCGCGGTGTCCGACTCGGCATGCTGGCCCAGCACATCCACTTCGAACCGGGTTCAACGGTTCACGAGTCCGCGCTGGCCGCGTTTGGTCATCTGCAGCAGATCGAACACGAGATGCATGAGCTCGAACATCGCATGGGCGAAGCGGTCGACGATCTCGATAAAGTGCTCGAACGGTACAGCGATTTGCAGCACCAGTTTGAACGCGAAGGTGGTTTTGAATACGCGGCGAAGGCGGAATCGATTCTTCAGGGCCTGGGTTTTGAACGCGATAC
>JBKPNP010000945.1:0-12413 GCA_046732775.1 Acidobacteriota bacterium | reverse complement strand
ATTCGAGCACTACGCGAATGCAAACAGGCAGCTTTGAAACGGCGCCAATGCCCTGTTTTTCGAGTTCGGGCAGCGAATAGAACTTGCCCGTACGACCCGGGGAAACTTCAAATGTTTGAGGGGAATTAAACGGAGATTGTGGCATATGAACCCAGCGAGACACGTGACTGATCGGCAAGTGGGCCTTGCTGGATCAGAAATCGTCCAGAGACGGTTACGTTGTTTAAGTTAGCAAATTAAAGTTTAGAGTCACGATGCTCAATCGTCAAGGAAGCCGCTTTTGCGGGCGCGCTTAGCGAAACTGCATCAGTACCGCTTTTTGCGATCATGCGCAAATCACGAAGCCCCAAGATCAACCTCTCCTGCAAAGGGTAAATGATGCGGGATAACGTGTATTGCTCACCAATCGTCTGTTTGTTATAGTTCCCTCATTCCCCCCGAAAAGATTGTTCTCAGCTTTTTGAGTTGAGCGTCTCGCCCAGGCTTTTCAAAGTTGAAATTCCGTGCGCCCGTTTGGACGGAGGAGAATTCACATGTCAAAGAAACCATCGGACGAGTTTTCATACTTGAGCAATGATCCGGATTTCGTTCCTAACCCTGAGATCGAAGAATTCATGGAACAGGAGATAGCGCGGGCGCCAAAGGATCCGGAGTTGCTTGCTCACCGGCTGCGAAACAACACGGCCGCGTCGCCGAAGGATGCGGGGGGAGATCTCGATGCTTCCTGGGAAGATGTGAATGATAGCGGCACTGAATCCGTCGGCGGCGACAATCCGACGCCGGATCAATCGATGGTTGAAGAGAACGCGAACGCCGTCGGCGTTAACTTTGAGGACAACGAGGAACTGGATTTCCTCGACAAGATTGAACGCCGCGATCGCGATCGGTATGAACTGGACGAAGGTTCCAAGACGACTGAAGACATGATCTAGAACTGCTTTCGGCTATCCAGCAGGATGGTTACGGGCCCATCGTTTACTAACTCCACCTGCATCATGCTGCGAAAGCTGCCCGACGCAACGTTGCTTATCAGTCCCTCAGTCTGCCGCACGAAGTAGTCGTACAAAGGTTGCGCCAGTTCCGGCGGTGCAGCCTCAAACCACGAGGGACGCAAACCGCGCCGCACATCGCCGTACAAAGTAAACTGCGAAATTATCAACGCACTTCCCGCAACGTCTTTGAGCGAACAATTCATCTTCCCTTCTTCGTCATCGAAGATTCGCAGCGCGACAATTTTGGACGAGAGGTAATCAGCGTCAGCTTCAGTATCATCTCGAGCCACAGCTAACAGGACGACGAGACCTTTCTCGATCGCGCCGACGACTTGTCCCTCCACTGTTACCTTCGCGCGTGTGACGCGCTGCACCACAGCTCGCATCCTTTACATCCGCACGAAGTGATAGGTGAGTATGCCGCCAACCTTCACCGGTTGACCGGCCAGCAGTGTCGGCGTAAAGCGAGCTTCGCGTGCCGACGCCAGGGAAGATTTCACCAGCAAAGGATTACCGCCACACATATCTTTCGCTTCGATCACTTTGCCGGTTTCGTCGATCGTTATTCGAATAACGACCGTTCCCTGCAGCCGCTGACGATGCGCTTCAAGCGTGTAATAGGGTTTTGGCAGAGAGATCGCGCGGCCGTTTAAAACGTTTCCTTCAACTATGTCGGGTGCGCCATCGCCCGGCTTGTCGCCGAGCGCCAACATGAAGTCTTTCAATTTCGAGTGATCGTTGGCTTGATACGCGAGACAGAAATAACGATCGCGGGTTTTCAAGTAGTCGGGGTGCTGACGACCTAAGAGCTTGCGTCTCAGTATGGCGGCTTGTTTGTAGAGCGGTTCGGCTTTTTCCGATTTTCCAGTAAATCGATAAAACTCCGCGAGGGAGAAAAGCGATTTGGCGTATTCAAGGTCTTCTTTGCCGAACGTATTTTCGCGGATGGCGAGCGCGCGACTGTAAGCCGCTTCACTCTTCCTGAAATCGCCGAGGCTAAAGGCGAGAAAACCAAGTTTGTCCAGGAAGATCGCGGCTCCCGCATCCTCTGGACCGACCTTCTGTTCATGCGTCTTCAACAGCCGCTCGATGAGCTTCTCCGCATCGCCATATTTCTTTAACGCCGTCTCTGTCTCCGCGAGGTTCAGCAGGGCGGCGAGCACGAGTTCGTGATCCGGCGGCAGCACCGCCTCTCGCAACTCCAACGCGCGCTTCGCTGGCGGTAAAGCCTTATCGTAGTCGCCGGTATTGAAGAAGGTTACGACCTGCGCGCTGAGTTGTGCGGCTTCTGCAAGTGTCGCTTCAGCGGATTTGTCCTGTGTGTGCGCGGGAAAGCTTGCAATCGAGACTGCCAGAAGCATTCCGGCGAGAAGCGCAACTCTCTTTTGCCTCGACACGTTACGGCGACCTATCCCTTCTTCGGCGGTTTGCTCGGCCTGATTTCAACTCTACTCGGCAGACTGCGCTCATCGTGTTCAAGCAGATCAATGACGACTCGAGCGATGTCGGCCGGCTGCAGTTGCCACGAATTCTCATCGCCTGGAGCGTCGCCGCCAAACTCCGTATTCACCGAACCTGGCATGATGTAGCTAACCTTGATGTTGTCGTGCCTCACTTCCTGCATCAGGGCTTCGCTGAATCCATTGAGGCCAAACTTCGAAGCGTTGTAGGCGGCCATGCGTGGATGCGGATTGGCGCCGGCCAGCGAAGAAATGTTGATGATGTACCCGCCGCCGCGCTGCTTCATGAGCGGTATTGCTTCGTGGCAGCAATAGTAAACGCCAAACAGGTTCGTTTCGAGGATCGCCCGGAAATCTTCGGCAGGCATCTCAGCAACGGTGGCAAACTTTCCGATGCCGGCATTATTGACGAGCACGTCGACTCCACCGAGGTCGCTGACTGCTCGTTCGAATAACGTCTTCACCTCAGAGTGGTTTCGTACATCGCAGACCTGACCGCAGGCTTTACCGCCACCCAACTGATTCAACTCGTCCACAGTAGCGTCGACTTCGTTTTGATTTCGCGCGCTGATGCAAACGTTCATGCCCCTCACGATAAGCGCCTCGGCAATGCCCCGGCCGATGCCTTTAGTTGCTCCAGTCACGATGGCAGCTTTTCCGTTTAGATTCATGATGGACAGCCTGGCTCAAAAATAATCACTCGTCGAGGTTCAGACAGAAACCCAGTAGGCACGGAATGTTTATAGAAATGAACGGTGTTGTCACTTAATTCCTCAAAGAGCGAAATGCCTGGCATTTCGCTCTTTGCGGATGGTCTGTAGAGGTAATCGTATTGCTATAAACATCTCGCCGCTCTGCGGCGATGATTAGATCACGGGCATCACAGTTTCATTCCCACTAACGGACCGTACTCGCCGGAAGCGAGACAGCACGGTTCAGAATCACACCGAATTCCGTCCCTGACTTAACTTCCGCTTCCTGTTCCTTCTCATAAACGCGAGCGCCAGTGCCCAAGCCGCCACCGAGTATGGCTCCAATCGCCGCGCCCTTACCGCCGCCCGCGATCGCTCCGATGATCGCGCCAGTGGCTGCGCCGCCACCGATAAATACGGCATCACGTTTACGATTACTGCGTCCGGACACACTGCTCTCGTTGTCGGAATTTACATTGTCGGTTTGCAGCGTGGTCAGCGAACCGTTTATGACCGCAGTTCTACCGTTCGGCAGTTCCACTTGATTAAAAGCGACTGTGATGGTGCCCGGTGTACGCCGTCCCGCGCGCGCCACCTGCGTCACATGTCCCCAAACTCTGCTGCCCACGGGAATAACATCGACGCCACCACCGCCGCCGTAAACGGGTTCCACCACATGCGAGGAAAACCGATCGCCCACGCGAGCGGTTCGCGAATTCAACTCGGTATCCATTCTTACGCGTATCACTGTGTCTGCCGGCACTGTGTAGTACTGAACCCGCGGCGTGACGACCCGGGTCACCGCTCGACGGCTTCTGCGCGTGCGCCGGCGTTGCGCGGAAATTTCAACTACGCTGCCTGCAACGATGGTCAACAGAACCAGCAGCGTAACAGTGCGACTTACCAATTTCTTATTCAGAGTCATTCTTTAGTCCTCCAGGTACATTTAGGTCCGGGCGATCTTCAGCAGCGCGACCGCGGCTGAGGTACATGCCCGGCAATTTGTTTTACTACTCGTTCAGTTTTGATTTAAGTCGTTCGTTTACAACTTTCGGATTCGCTTTCCCCTTCGAAGCCTTGATCACTTGCCCGACAAAAAAGCCAAACAGAGTTTCTTTACCGCCACGGTACTGCTCGAGCTGTTGCGGATTAGCGGCGATGACCTGATCGATGATGTTGTCGATCTCACCCGTGTCGCTTACCTGCACCAGGCCGCGTGCTTCGATAATGCTCCCGGCAGTCTTACCGGTTTGGAACATTTCGACTAACACTTCCTTGCCTTGCTTACCACTAATCTTGTCAGCGTCCACCAACTTAACGAGCTCACCCAAATCTTCAGGGCTGATTGGCGAGGAGCCGGCGGAGACACCGGCAGTTTCCAGCTCCCGCGAAAGCTCTGAGCGTATCCAGTTCGCCGTGGCGCGTGGGTTTTGCGAAACCTCGACGGCCTTCTCGTAGTAATCCGCAAGAGAACGTTCAGCGGTAAGCTGCGCAGCATCGCTGAAGGACAAATCGTAGTTTTCCATGAACCTGCGACGTCGGGCTTCGGGCAATTCCGGCATCGCCGCGCGGACCCGTTCGATCAGTTCGTCGGTCACTATCAGCGGCGGCAGATCGGGTTCCGGGAAATAGCGGTAATCGTGCGCCTCCTCCTTCGATCGCATGACGCGAGTTTCCGCAGCCCGTTCGTCCCAGAGTCGCGTTTCCTGCTGCAGCGTACCGCCCGACTCCAGCACACCAATTTGGCGTTCAACTTCAAACTCGATCGCGCGTTGCATAAAGCGGACGGAGTTGAGGTTCTTCAGTTCCACTTTGGTGCCGAACTTCTGGTCACCAATTTTGCGCACCGAAACATTCGCCTCGCAGCGAAGGTTGCCTTTTTCCATGTCCGCTTCAGAGGCGCCTACCCATTGCAGCGCACGCCGCACGTGGTTCACGTAGTCATACGCCTCCCAGGAACTGCGGAAGTCGGGCTCGGTAACGATTTCGGCGAGCGGCGTCCCGGCCCGATTCAGATCGATATAGGAATACCGATCAACGTCCGGTAGTCCTTCATGAACGTTTTTGCCGGCATCTTCTTCGAGATGGAGACGCGTTATGGCGATGTTTTTAGCGCGCCATTCAACCGGGTGACCTGCCTCATCGCGTTCAGCCGTCATGATTTCAAGCTGACCATTCGCGGAAAAGGGTTTGTCGAATTGCGAAATTTGATAACCCTTGGGCAGGTCGGGATAGAAATAGTTTTTGCGTGCAAAGATTGACTCGTTGTTTATTTGCAGGCCGAGCGCCAGCGCCGCGCGCGCGCCGAGTTCAACAACGCGTCGGTTGAGCACGGGCAAAGCACCCGGCAAGCCCAAACAGACGGGACAGGTGTTTTCATTTGGCTCGTCGCCAAACCGCGTCGAACAGCCACAAAAGATCTTGGACCCAGTGCTCAATTGAGCGTGAATCTCCAGACCAATTATCGTCTCCCAACCATCCATGCTTTCTAGTTCCCGCCTTCTGCTTTCTGCTTTCTGCTTTCTGCCTCCACTGCTCACTGCTCACCGCCCACTGCCCCCCGCTCACTTCCTCAGCCACCCCGGCGGCACCCCAGCGCGGCGGCCTTCGTCTTCAAGCTCGCGCCATCTCGCGTTCAGAGCCAGGCGCCTCGCTGACAGCTCATTGAACCTATTGATCATGATGCTGCGCTCATACGAGTAGTCGTAAGGTTGTCCCCACCCCAGAAACGGAAAGCCGCCGACGGGCAGGACTCCGCCGCCGAAACTGCCAGGAAAAGGACGCTGAAGCGGGTTACGAAAGACTTGCCCGCGCGTAATCGTTCCGCCAAACGCTATCCGAGCACCGGCATTCGGCGCGACAAAGATCGGACGGTGTGGTCCTCCACCAAAGCCGCCGTGGCGGCCGAACCCGCCAATCCCACCAAACCCGGCAACCGTCGAAACGCTGACGGCGGCGGGAAACGCGCCCGTCGCGTAAGGAAACGTAGGCTGATCGATTTGAACACGAACGTATTGCAGTTCAGCATCGACCGCTGCAATGTCAGACCGCAGCGTGAAGGCGCGCTCGCGCCAATGAGCTTCTGTTTCTTCCTGGCGGGTGCGAGCTTCTCGCAATTCGTTTGTAAACGAAGTTAACTCGGCAGCCGCTTTGCGCCTCGACTCCTCAGATGAGGGCAAGCCTATCTCTTTCCGATGTTTTTCATAAGCTATTTCGCTCGCGCGTCGTCGCGCCATTGCCGGTTCGAGTTCACGGTTTGTGATGGTGCGCTTCGCCGGCGCCGTACGTGTTATTTGCGCAGCACCGGACACGCTCGTGCCGCGTCGTACAAAACTTCCCTGTGGCTCGTTATTCACTCTCTCAGTCGCGGGAATGTCGACCGCCAGGATATTCAAGGTGATCTGCATTCCCGGTGACACTTCATAGGTTACGGTCGACGGGGTAACAATGAATTGCGCGGGAATCTCCAACCGTCTCCCGTCGCGCATGACCAGCGTGTAAGCATTTGCGACGGCACAGAAGACAAACAACAAACCGACAACACAACCAATCTGCTTGGCAGTAGCCCTTAATGTAGATAGTGAATGCATAGAACTGTACCTACCTGTGTGGATTTCTTTAGGGGGTGCGGGAATCATTATAACACTCGTTCGAAAAGCCGGCCTGCAGAAGCCCTCAATTGGCCGTAGGTCAGTTTGCCCGGTGCCCATGGTTGGTGTTGTAAAGCAAACTGTTAGTTTGCGTCCGCGCGGAATGCCATCCACTCATCGCAAATTAACAGTTTGCTTTACAAATCAGGTCGCTGTTTTCTGCTGAAAAAGCTTTCCAAAAGCCGAGCAGTTTGATATACAGCACCCTACCGGACTTTCGGAAATCCTATCTGCGAGCGCTCGCGAGGTCATCAGGCGTTTGCGCGCGGTTCTTCAAACATAAAGAGGAGATTAGACCAATCATGGCAAAGACTGTTTGCAAGATTATGGGCGTAGTTTTTCTTCTGGTTGGCATCGCGGGTTTTGCCGCGCCGCACCTTCTGGGCGCTCATCTGACGCCGGCGCACAACCTCGTCCACCTTGCATCCGGGGCCGTGGCTCTATACTTCGGTTTCGCAGGTTCGCTTTCCGGCGCGAGGACGTTCTGTTTGGCGTTTGGTGTTGTTTATCTCGCCCTGGGATTCCTGGGACAGTTTGTCTTTGGCGATCCGGCAATGGATCGAATGTGGCATGTTGGTCCGTTGGATCTCGCTCGCGTCGATCACTTCATACACATTTTGCTTGGCGTAGTTTTCCTGGCGGGCGGGCTTTTGAAAAAGCCATAACAGTTAAGACTGTTGCTCGCATAAAGTTTCAGGTTGCAAGGACGGGCTCGATAAGTAGCGCACTAGCGCTCCACGGCCCTGAAGCCTTGCAACCTGATTGTTTTTTGCCAGTCGATCCGGTTAGAACTTCACTCTAACGCCGCCCCGTCCGACAATACCTGGATTAAGAAAACCATTCTCGTAGTAACGCTGGTCGAAAAGATTTTCTGCTCCCGCGAAAAACACAAGCGAGGCAGCGTCCGACAGCGATTTTTCATAACTGCCGAACAGGTCTGCTTTCGTGTATCCAGCAAAAGTCAGCTCCGCCGTTCGAAACGGAAAATCGTTCTCGAAAATTGGGGCAATGTGCGAACCGGTGTGATTCAGGTCGAGATTTATGCCAAACGATCTGTAACGCTGATTCAAGGTTAAGCCGAAAACCTGCGCGGCAATAACGTATTGCGGTTGCAATCCGACCGAAGGAACCAGTCGATCGCTGTTCGTATAGGTGTACGACGCATGTAACTCCATCCCGCGCCACGGGGCAATCTCTGCGAAGCTTTCGACACCGCGCGCCAAACCACCCGGACGATTGACGTAGCCGCCGAAACGACCGAGCCCCAACGGATCGACGGCAAAAGAGTTTTGGAATTCAACTACTCTTTGCAGCCTCGTGTAGAAATAGGTAACGCCCAACAGTACGCGGTCACGCGCGAATCGCTGACCTATACCGCCGTCAATTCCGAGCGACTGTTCCGCACGCAATGTCGGATCACCGAAACGCTGCAGGCCGAGGCTAGCGAACGTGCCGGCGCCAAACCGCTCGAACAGTGAGACCGCACGAAAACCATTACCGGCGTGGGCCCGCAGTTTTGTATTAGTTGAGCGGATGAAGTACGAAACCGCGCCGTCGCCGGTAATCGATTTCTCAGCGTTGACTCCAGCCAGCACACCCGGTCGATCCGCTGCGCGAATACGGAAGAACTGACCCCGGACGCCGAGCGATAATTGCAGTCGATCGTCCAGCAGCGAGAGTTGATCCTGCCCGAAGACTGCGAAGGTGCGTTGACGGTCGGTCGTGTTATTGAAAGCACTGAACGAAGGAATAGACTGCTGAAACAGCGATTCGCGTTCGAATTCAAACCCGACCGTGGCCCGATTTGAACGCGTGACATTGGCGTGTAAACGCGCGTCGATGGTGTCGATCGTGCCCTTGTTGACGTTAATGAATTCAAAATCCCCGAACGGGTAAAAAGCGGCAAACTGCGGATCGATACGGCTGCCGTTGTAGTTTCGCCGGTTGCTGACAACGCGTTGGTACGCGACTGAATACGCGAAGCGTTCGTCCAGCTGGTGCGACCATTTGATCGACCCAAGCAGCAAGCGATTTCTGCGACCCTGGTCCGGATTATTAAAGTCTGGTTGAAATGTCGTCCCCGGAATCGCGGCCGGAAGCGATCCGCCGCTGAAGGCGCCCGGCAAAGCAAACGGACTATCATTCAGGCGAGCATTCGCGACGGTGCCATAGAAATTTGCAGCGAGCGTTATAGAGGGCGTGAGCGCAAATTGCAGGCGACCGGCTCCTGCCGTATTCCCATATTGGTCAGCGCCGTCAACGCCTTTCCGCACATCGACGCGATTGAGCGCGGCGCTGAATCCAAACCGTTCCGCGGTGGCTCCGGAAACTTTGAAGCGTTCCCGAAATGTCCTCAACCCGCCGGCGTCGGCTCCGAATTCGAAATGCAGTCCGGGCAAGGCAGTTTCAGGTACAAGGTTAACTACGCCGCCGATCGCGTTCGTTCCGTAAATCGAGGAACCGGCCCCGCGTAAAATCTCGACGCGATCCGTAGATACCGGCACCAGATCCGTCGTCAAAGAAGCTGCCGATCCGCCGATGTCCGACGCATCGCGCACACGCAACCCATCCAACAAAATCGCAGTATCGAAAGTCCGTTGCCCGCGAATGCGAATCGTGCTCAAAGCTCCTGGCGAGCCTTGTTGTTGTATGCGAACGCCGGGAATGCCGCGCAACGTTTCCGTCAAATTCAACTTGTGCTTTTGTTCGATTTGTTCGTCGTCCAGTGTAGATACCACCTTGGACACTTCCTCGGCGCGTTGGGGCGTGCCTGCGGCGGTGATAATCACATTCTCGCGAACAGCCGCAACTTTGAGAGTTATCTCAACGCGTTTCGCCTGTCCGCGTTCCAGTGTGGTGGCCCCACTAACGTAAGTTGCAAAGCCGTTCGCCTGGACTTCCAGCAGGTAGTCGCCCGGTGGCAAGTTATGAAGCGCAAAGGTGCCACTGTCATCGGCAACCGCATTGAACTGTCCGCCACTGCGCGAAGTTAGCCGAATCACGGCTCCGCTTATCTTCCCTCCATTTTCATCGACGACAGAACCACTGATTACTGCTGCGCCCTGGCCAAGTGCCGCGGCGGAAAGCAGCAGCAACAGACCGCACACCGCTAGCGTTCTTGCTAGTGACAAAGTGATCTCATGTTTGCGATCACGAAAAACCTTTCGAATATTTCTTTTGCTCATGATTAGCTTCTCCTGCCCGTCGCAGTGCGAGCTGAAATTGACGCGGCCGAGCGGTTTCCTGACTTGCGGTCGATGATTTCAAAAGAAATCGCCTTTGCCTTCTACCTTCCCAGACGCGTTTGTCCAGTGGCTTACAGAAGGCATCGTTACCGCTTACAGTTGCGCGGGCAGTGACGGCATTTCACCGTCTTCCCTCGGGGCCGTTCATGGTTGATGTTGACCGGAACAACGATTGTTCCGGTGTTATTTAGAAAAACAAGACTTCAACTAGGCGATTGATGAACTGGTGTTATGCGCGGCGCGCCCGACACCGGATGCGCGTCGACTAAAACTCGCACGTCGAATGCTTCCCGCAGTAATTCCGGCGTTAACACCTCGCGCGGTGTGCCGTAAGCGATGCTACCGGCGTCCTTCATCAAGACGACATGATCAGAAAACTCGGCAGCAAGGTTGATATCATGTGTGATTACGAGGGCCGACGTCGCTAGCGAATCGCAGCGCTTTCGCACGAGCGCGAGAATCATCGCCTGGTGCGCAAGGTCGAGATTCGCGGTCGGTTCGTCCAGCAACAGGATGCTCGCCTCGGTCGCGAGGGCGCGCGCGAGCACCGCCCGTTGTCGTTCGCCCCCAGAAAGCTCGGTCATCAAGCGATCGCCAAATTGCTCCAGCTCTGTCTCACGCAAAACCGTTCGGGCCACCTCAACATCGCGCGCGGTTTCCCATCCCCAGGCTGACGAAGTAGACCACGCATAGCGGCCACCGAGGATGAATTCAAAAACGGTAATGGGAAAGCGTAACTCGGCTTCCTGCGCAACCACTGAAATGCGTTTCGCTATCGCGCGACGCGAGTAAGAGTTCAACGGCTTACCGTCCAGCAGCACCTCTCCAGCGGCGGGTGTGATGCCCGCGTTGAGTGTGCGAAGCAGCGTGGATTTTCCGGCGCCGTTGGGACCGATGATCGCAGTTACCTCGTGTGGGTTCAGCATGAGCGAAACATTTTTGACGGCTACGCGCGCGCCGTATTTCACCGTGATGTTTCGTGCTTCCAACATGCCGTTGCGTTAACGTCTCCGTAGCAGGTAAACGAACAAGGGCGCGCCTATTAATGCCGTAATCGCGCCGACTGGAAGCTCCCTCGGAGCGATCAAGGTGCGCGCGAGAGTGTCGGCGACGACGACAAAAATAGCGCCGCAAATCGCCGCTGCCGGCACAGTGATTCGGTTGTCGCTACCTAACGAAAGCCTTATCAGATGGGGCACGACTAGCCCGACATACCCGACCGAACCGCTGGACGCCACGGAGCTGCCGACCAGCAAACTGGCCACGATGAATACCACGAGGCGAACGCGCGAAACTTCGACGCCGAGATCGAAAGCATCGCGTTCACCGAGCATCAACAAATTCAGCGACCGCGCATGCGCTGTCAGGACGACGGTGCCTGCAACCGCGATGAATAGCGCGAGCCAAAGCAACTTCGAAGTTGTTCCTGACAAATCGCCAAGCAACCAGAACGTGAACGAGCGAATACGCGTGGCATCCATCAGGGTCGTCACGAACACAATCGCGGACGAGAGGAAAGTGGTGACGATAACTCCTGCCAGAATTAACCGTTCGGGGCTCGCGCCGGTACGTCCTTGCGCAAGTCGATAAACAAGTAGTGTAGCGAGCAGCGCTCCCGAAAACGCCATTAAGGGACGGCTCCATTCATAGGCTCCGATGAAAACGAGCGCCACCATTGTCCCGACCGCCGCACCGTTTGAAATTCCGAGCAGGTAGGGCTCAGCGAGTGGATTGCGCAGGAGGGATTGGTAGCTCGCTCCAGCGACGGCGAGCGATGCTCCGACAGCGGCGCCAAGCAGAATTCGCGGCAGCCGGATGTCGAACAGGATCGCAGTTTGGTCGGCCGACAAACCACAAGATCGTTTGCCGAGAGTCGCTAACGCGCATATTGACGACTGCGCGGGCAACTTCTCGCTGCCTAACAGAGACATCAACACGATAATTACAAGCAGCGCGAGAAGTAGTACGGCGCAAATCGCCGCTGTCTTTTTCAACGTCGCGCGTGACCCATCAAGCGATTGGAGCCCACCGGACTGGACCGCACCGGACTGGAGTCCACCGGACTGGAGCGCAAGCGTCCCGCTTGCGTCTTTAGCTCCCGTCTTAGTCTCGCCAGTTTTCATTTCTCGAAGGCTTCCGGGTGAAGCGCCCGCGCCAGTTCCTCGAGCCCGTCGACCGACCTCGGTCCGGGCCGTGAAAGATGGTCATCGTTAATCTTGTAGATGCGGCCATTGATCGCCGCCGGTGATTGTTTCAGTGCCGCAGCGATCTTCGAATTCGCGTCACCCATGGAGCCACCAGTCGGCAAGATGATGGCGTCGGGTCGCGCCGCCAATGCTGATTCGGCGCTGAACTTGGGCCAGGCGCCCGGCAC
>JBKPNP010000944.1:0-1672 GCA_046732775.1 Acidobacteriota bacterium | reverse complement strand
TCTTTCGCGTCTTCCGCCTGAAACAGCTGTTGTTGCAGCTCACGCTCGAGCGCGAGGGCTGATTCAAACGAAACTTCCGCGCCTGTTTGCACGCTCCGCTTGATCCGTCCCACCGCACCCGCAGCCTTGTTCGGAGTCGTGAACTGGCGGGCGTAGTCAGTTACCTGCTGCAGAAAGTGTTCGCCGCTTTCAGCGTCAAGAATCTGGTTGACTAAACCGAGCTCGAGTCCGCGTTCGAAAGCGAACAACTCACCGGTCGCCATCAATTCAATCGCCTTCGACTTCCCCACTACTCGCAACAGACGTTGCGTGCCTCCGGTTCCCGGCAACACGCCGAGTGAAACTTCCGGCAATCCCATTTTGCCGGCGCCACGTCGGGCGATTCGCAGGTCGGCGGCCATCGCCACTTCCAGACCGCCACCGACGCAGTGACCGTTGATTGCGGCGATCACAAGCTTGGGAGTTTGTTCGAGACGATTCAAAGTTTCATTCGCGTGCAGGCAAAAGAAGTATTTGAACGTTGGTGTAACATTCGCAAGCATGCTGATGTTGGCGCCTGCGCAAAAGAACTTTTCGCCGCCGCCCGTGATGACGATTACCTGAACGCTTTCGTCCATGCGCGCTGCCAGGACGCGCCCGTCGATCGCCTGCATCATCTCGTAGGTATAGGTGTTGGCCGGCGGATCGTTCAGCGTCAAAAAAGCCACGCCCTCGCTGACGCGATATTGCACCAGCTCAGGCTGCGCGTCTTCGTCCATTACGTGTGCTTCAGCTTCTGCCATGAAAACGGGTCTCCGATTTATAGTCCGCTTTATAATCCCCCTCGCCAGACACTGCGAGGTTCCATGCGTGCGCTCGGCGAGAAGTCTAATTGGTCTGTTCCCGATCCACCAACAAATCCCTGCACGAACAGGCGCGTAATGTTATCAACGAGCTCGGAAACTTTCAGCTTTCCGCTGGGGTCGTACCAGTTGTAAATCCAGTTCATCATGCCGAACAACGCATAGGTCGCGACTGTTAGATCGACCGGCCCTGGGCTTTGCTGTTGCTGCTGGATTTCTCTGAGGATACGTCGCGCGAGCTTTGTGTATTTGTCCTTCTTACCGGATACGTGTGTGTGCAAATCGCCCGCGAGTGATTCCGCTTCATGCGACAGCACCTTCATCTCGGACATGTTTGCGGCGAAGAACGAAAGATGATTTTCGATGAAGATGCGCAGTTTCACTAAAGGATCATTTACCGGTTTGAGCCGCTCCTCGAGCTGCTCGAGCACGCGTCCAAAGCAATTGTCCTGGATGAGAAAAAGCAGTTCCTCTTTCGATTTGCAGTAGTGATAAAGGCCGGCGAGGCTAACGTTCGTGGCGCGCGAGATGTCGCGCATGGTGGTGGAGTGATAATTCTTTTCAGCAAAGATGCGCGCGGCATTGCGTAGAATAAACTCTAGTTTCTGATCGTGTTTTGTAATGACTTGCATTAAAGATTTGGTCTTGGGGCTTTGGTCTTAGATCTTGGGCCTTAGATCTTTGAATTTGGTACCCAGGGCTTTGTTCTCAAAGACCAAAAACCAAAGCCCAAAGACCAAAGACCCAAGCCCATCTTTCAGAGCCGAACATACTCATACTCAAACGGCTTACCCTTGATTCCACTCGCCGGCGGCGCGATCCAGTTTGCA
>JBKPNP010000943.1:0-6927 GCA_046732775.1 Acidobacteriota bacterium | reverse complement strand
CTTTGTACTTAGAACTCCGGGCTTAGCGCGTTGATTTTGGAGCTTTGAACTAAGACCCAAGACCTAAGACCAAGAGCACAAAGTACAAAGTACAAAGCTCAAAGTTCCGCATTCGTTATGCATCGATACATCTGGTTAGTTCCACTCTTGCCTCTCGCCGGCGCGGCCGTTAACGGTTTGCTCGGCAAGAGACTCCGTTTTTCGGAACGCCTAATCGGCGGCATCGCCGTTGGTTCGATTGCGCTCGCGTTTCTGTTAACGCTTTCCGCCGTCTATTCATATGCATTCAGCAGCCATGCAATCTGGCCCGCGCCTTACATCACCAGCCAGGATGGCGCCTTCAAGTACAGTTGGATTCCCGGCGGCGCGGTGCGCATAACTCAAGGCGCGCAGGAGCGAACCTCGATCGCGGCGGCCGAAGAAGGGCAAAAGAAATTAGCCGAGATTCCTCCTGAAGAGAGACACAATCCGCAGTTGATCGCGGTTGCGGTTCCAAACGAAGGCCAGCGCGGCTCGGTGCTCGACGTTGAATGGAGTTACCAGCTCGATGCGCTTTCCTCGATCTTCATGCTGGTGGTAACCGGCGTGGGACTGTGCATCTTCGTTTTTGCGACCGGCTACATGCACGGCGACGCCGGCTTTTATCGCTTCTTCGCCTACATGGGCCTGTTCATGTTTTCGATGCTCATCCTGGTGATGGGCTCGAACTTCCTGATGATGTTCGTGGGTTGGGAAGGCGTCGGTCTCTGTTCCTACCTTTTAATTGGTTACTACTTCGATCGGCAGGAAGCAGCAAACGCGTCACGCAAAGCCTTTATCACGAACCGCATTGGTGACTTCGGATTCGCGCTCGCCGTCTTCGGCGTGATTGGGACGTTCGGCACTGCTCAATACGTCGACGTGTTCGCGCAGGCGAAGAATTATCCCCTTGAACTGCTCGGCAACTTTGGATTGCTCTCCTGGATAGCGCTTGGACTCTTCATTGGCGCCTGCGGTAAGTCTGCACAACTGCCACTGCACGTTTGGCTGCCCGATGCGATGGCCGGACCGACGCCCGTCTCCGCTTTGATCCATGCGGCTACGATGGTCACCGCCGGTCTTTACATGGTTACGCGAACCAACGTCATCTTCCAACATTCGCAGACGATGATGTTGGTGGTCGCTGTCGTCGGCGCGGCCACAGCCCTGTTCGCAGCGACTATCGGCATCACCCAAAACGATATTAAGAAAGTCCTCGCGTATTCGACCGTGTCGCAGCTGGGCTTCATGTTTATGGCCTGCGGCGTCGGCGCGTTTGCGATCGGAATCTTTCATGTGATGACGCACGCGTTTTTCAAAGCCCTGATGTTTCTCGGCGCCGGCAGCGTCATCCACGGCATGCATCATGAGCAGGACATGCGGCGCATGGGCGGACTTCGGAAGTACATGCCCTACACCTACCTGACTTTCCTCGCTGGTTGGCTGGCGATCTGCGGCATCATTCCCTTCAGCGGTTTCTGGTCAAAAGATGAAATTCTCTGGAACGCGGCCTCCACTCGTCACATTCCGATTGGTTGGATTATCTGGATAGTAGGTACGATCGCCGCAACCTGTACGGCGTTTTACATGACGCGTCTGGTAGCGATGACGTTCTGGGGTAAAGAACGATTCCTCGAAGCGCCGGCGGGAGGCGAAGCTGACGAAGCGCACGCGTCGGCCTACGACAAGGGTCTCACGCAACACGACGCAGTTATCGACTCGGCGGGCGATCGGCCACGTCATGAGCCCGGTGAACACGTTGGGCAGGTGGCGGCCCACGATGATCACACCCACGTTCATATTCCTCACGAGTCTCCGCGCTCGATGTGGGTGCCGCTAGCCGTGTTGGCAGTGCTGGCTACCATCGGCGGCTTCGTCGGGATCAGTCCGGCATTCACCGGTGGCGCGCACCTGGGCGGCCGGATGAACATCGTGAACTTTCTCGATCCGATCATCTGGAACCCGACGACACGGGAGTTTGGCACGCACAAAGCGGTTGAGAGTCACGGCCAACCTGCTGAAGCACATGCCGAAACTGCGACCGCGGGCGAGCAATCGCCTGCGCCATACGGCGCCGAGCACACCGGGTTCAATCTCGCTCACGCCGTGGAATCAAGTGTCCACAGTGAAAGGCTGACCGAGTGGGTGTTCATAATTATTTCCCTCGTGGTTGCGGCTATCGGCATCGGCCTGGGCCTGCTCTTCTATGTGAAGGACACGCGCCTGCCGGACATTTGGGCTGCGCGACTGCGACCGCTCTACGAGGCCAGCTACAACAAGTATTGGGTAGACGAGTTTTTCGGTTTGACAGTCACGCGGCGAGTGATGGATTTGGCGCGCGGGGTTTTTGCGTTCGATTCGAAAGTCGTTGATGGCGGTGTCAACGGCGCGGCGTGGCTTACCCGATTTTCCAGTCGCGTTACGGGCGGCACCGATCAGTATTTTGTCGACGGGCTGGTGAACGCCGTGGCGGCTTTCATCATGCGTTTGATGTCGCCTGTGTTTCGCGCGGCGCAGACTGGATTAACGCAAAACTACGCGCTGGTTATGGTGCTGGGGTTGGTCGCCGCAGTAGTGATGTTCTTCGGCGCCGATATCTTGAATGCGTTCAGGGGTGTTACGCATTAAACATGGACGAATCAGTGTCACATAGTTTCGCGGATGAATCGATAGACGCTAAAGCGAGATGGTTTAAGAGTCTGTCCGTTGAGGAAAGAATGAAGGTGTTCGTTGCCTTTACCAGGTTAATTCTGCAAAACAATCCGGAGATCGCAAAGAAGAAGCATGATAGACCAGCTTCAGAGCGTGTTCGCGTCCTTTCAAAGGAATGACGTCAAATACCTGGTGATTGGCGGGATCGCCGCTGTTTTATACGGCGTTCCCCGAGCAACTTTCGATCTCGATATTCTAATCGAGCCAACGAAAGCGAATGCGCAGAGACTTTTGGACGCCCTCTCGGAAGCAGGATTTGGAACGGCGGAGATGACTAACGCCGAGGAAATCATTGCAACCGAGATTACGATTTTTACAGACCGAGTCCGCCTCGATGTGCAGACTTTCACTCCAGGCATTGAGTTTGAAAACGCGTGGCCGCGCCGCGTCACGATGTCATATGAAGGTCAGGACTTGGAAGTAGTTTCGAGGGCCGACCTGATTAGCTCCAAGACTGCGGCCGGTCGTGAAATAGATCTCGAAGACGTCAGGATATTGACGGCAGACGATAAACCATCGGTCAGCGAGGACTGAAGTGCTCAAGACAAATATTCTATCGATAGTCACCTGGTTGCCGACGCTCGGTGCCATCATTATTCTCGCGCTCTTCAAGAAGGAACAGGCGCCACTCATCAAGAAATTTGCGACCGCCTGGTTCGGCCTTGCGTTCCTCGCCTCTCTGGTGCTGATTACTTACGATCGCGCGACCGGCGGCATGCAGTTTCTCGAAGACCGCCAATGGATTCCGGTGATTGGCGCTCGTTACCAGATGGGCGCCGACGGCATCTCGGTGCTTTTGATTGTTCTCACAACTCTGCTCGGCGTCATCGCCGCTCTCTCTTCCTGGAAATACATCGCGAAGCGTGAAAAAGAGTATTACGTTTTGCTGCTGTTGCTGCAGACCGCCGTCGTTGGCGTCTTCACTTCGATGGACTTGTTCCTGTTCTACTTGTTCTTCGAAGTTTCCCTGGTGCCGATGTACTTCCTGATCGGAATCTGGGGCGGTGAAAACCGTCTCTATGCAGCAATTAAATTTTTCCTGTACACGCTAGTCGGCTCCGTAATCATGTTGCTGGGCGTTTTGAAGATGTACTTCCTGACGCAGGACACGGCGCTGACCGGACAGATCACGCAGAGCACAATCGACTTGCTGGCCGGGAACAAGGCCGCAGCCGATATGGTTGCCGGAACGATTCAAGCGGCCGCGCAGAACGGCAACGGCACCTTCAACATAATTTACATGCAAGCACTCGGCTCGGTTATGCCGATGGGCGCGATGCAGGTCCTGCTGTTCTTTGCTTTCGCTATCGGCTTCGCGATCAAGGTGCCAATGTTCCCGTTTCACACCTGGCTGCCCGACGCGCACGTCGAAGCGCCAACCGCCGGCTCCGTAATCCTTGCCGGCATCCTGCTCAAGCTTGGCACGTACGGTTTCTATCGTTTCAACCTGCCGATGTTCCCGGCGGCCTCTGCTGACGAATCGTTCTTCGGTGCGTTCGGCGTGCGCAGTGTGATGGTTTTCCTGGCGATCGTGGGCATCATCTACGGCGCGCTGGCCGCGATGTATTTCGTGGTTAAGAAAAATGGCGACGTAAAGAAGCTGGTGGCGTATTCCTCTGTGTCGTCTATGGGTATCGTAATGCTCGGGCTATTCGCGCTCAATCCGAATGGTGTGAACGGCGCAGTGCTGCACATGATTAACCATGGCATCTATTCCGCAGCGCTGTTCCTTCTGGTCGGAATAATTTACGAACGACGACACACTCGGAACGTCGCGGAGTTTGGCGGTCTGTCGCATGTCATGCCGGGTTATGCCGCGGTGTTTCTGGCCATGGCGATGACTGCGATTGGGTTGCCGCTGTTATGTGTTTTCATCTCGGAGTTCCTGTCGTTCAGAGGCGCGTTCGAAGCCAACCCGATGTGGGCCGCCTGGGGTGCGCTGGGCATCGTGCTAAATGCCGGTTACATGTTGTGGCTGTATCAGCGAATGTTCTTCGGCAATATTGATAACCCGAAAAACGAAACGCTGACGGATCTTAGCGGCCGCGAGTGGGCCTATATGATGCCGCTGCTGGTGCTGTCGCTGTGGATCGGTGTTTATCCGAAACCGTTTTTGCAGTACATCGAAAAACCGGTGAACGCGATCGTGCGTCACGTGCGGCCAACTTATCCGATTCCCGGCATGCCGCAGCCGCCGCCGGCGACTCCACAGCGCGCGGCGCTAACAGAAAAGTGATGAGTAATGAGTGATGAGTAATGAGTGCGACCGATTGCTGACTACTGACTACTGACTACTGACTACTAATTGCTGACCACTGACCACTGCTCCCATGCTTCTACTTCAAGCCAACGCTACCGGATTATTCAGTTTGGCAGACCTGCAGCTGATCATTCCTGAACTGATCCTCACGCTCTGTGCTTGCGTGGCGTTGGTCATGGAAGTGATCCTGCCGTACCGCAAGAGCAAGACCATTGCATATTTCTCCCTTGCCGGCGTCATGCTCGCGTTGGTCTCGCTAATCGTCCAGTACTGGTCGCGCTCCGCGTTTCCCCTCGACGGTTTCTACGGCATGATTCGCGTCGACGGGTTCGCCTTGATCTTTCAAAGCATTTTCCTGATCGGCGCCGGCCTGGCTATCGCGATCTCAACGCGCTATCTCGACATCGAAGGCGAACAGCACGGCGAGTATTACGCGCTCGTATTGTTTGCCACCGTCGGCATGATGTTTCTGGCGTGCGGATTCGACTTGATCACGCTCTACATCAGCCTGGAATTAATGGCGCTGACGTTCTACGTCCTGGTCGCCTTCACGAAACGCGAAAAGCGTTCGAACGAAGCAGCAATGAAGTATTTCCTGCTCGGGGCTTTTTCTTCGGGTGTGTTGCTTTATGGCATGTCCTTACTTTACGGCGTTGCCGGGTCGACCAACCTCGGCGAAATCGGACGCAGCCTCGCCGCCATCGCCGGCAGCAGCGCCGAAAGCGGGCCATCGTTACGGCCGATGTTGTTGTTGGGCATGATTGCCCTCGCGGCGGGTTTGTTCTTCAAAATCGCGGCCGTGCCGTTTCATATGTGGGCACCGGATGCTTATGAAGGTGCGCCGACGTCAGTCACGGCATTTCTTTCCACCGCCTCCAAAGCTGCGAGCTTCGCACTCTACGCGCGCATCTTCATGGAAGGGTTGAATAGCATTCGCGCCGATTGGGCGCCGCTGCTCGGACTGGTTGCTGCTATCACAATCATGGTCGGCAACTGGGCGGCGGTGACGCAGGAAAATTCGAAACGTTTGTTGGCTTACTCATCGATTTCGAATGCCGGTTACATCCTGCTGGGACTGGTGGCGGGGAACAGCTACGGTTACACGGGACTGATGATTTATCTGCTCGTCTACACACTCATGAACATGGGTGCCTTCGGCATCATCATCAGTTTGCGTCGGCGCGGAATCATCGGCGACAACGTCGATGATCTGACTGGCCTGGCCCACAAGGCGCCGGCGATGGCGGCGATGATGGCGATCTTTATGTTGTCGCTGGGCGGGCTGCCCATGACCGGCGGATTCATCGGGAAGTACTTTTTGTTCGGCGGTTTGCTGCAGCGCGGAAAAGCCGACGGCAAGACCTGGTACTACTGGCTGGCCGGTTGGGCAATCATCAACACCGTCGTCTCCTTTTACTACTACGTGCGCTTCATCAAGGTCATGTACCTGGGCGACCGCATCGCTGATGACAAGCCGCTTTCGCTTTCGCCGGCATTGCAGGCGGCGCTCGTGTTTTCGCTCGCCGGCATAATCTTTATTGGTATTTTCCCCCAGCCGATAATCGAAATCGTTCAACGATTGATGGCGCGTTAACTCTCGGATCAGGCACGGCGAAGTTCTCGGTTTAAAAATTGACGGGGCGATGTTTTGATCACAAAGCATCGCCCTTCTGCCTTATGTTGGTTTTCTATTTTTTCGCGGCGATAGTCATTGGCCTCGGCGTCCTTTCGCTGCGCGCCGGATTCGGCTTCACGCGTTACGTGAGAGCCGAGCTGGCCCGGCCGCATCCGGAGTTCACGCCGTTCGTCTCGGTGATTGCCCCCTGTCGTGGGCTTGAGTCAGGTCTGCAGGCGAACCTTGAAGCGCTATTTCGGCAGCGATATCCGAGTTACGAAATTGTTTTCGTCACCGATAGCGCCGCTGATCCGGTTGTCAA
>JBKPNP010000942.1:0-3417 GCA_046732775.1 Acidobacteriota bacterium | reverse complement strand
AGCGCCCGCATTGCGATAACTAAAGGCGGGTCGTCAAAAATTACCGCCACGTTCGATGACGTTGATGTCGCTGGGCCGCTAACCGCGTTTGCCGGCGCCGCGGTGCCGCTGTCCGGACGTGCGACCGGCAAAATCGATCTGGCATTTCCCGGCACTGACTTCAAGCAGGCGACAGGCACACTGACCACAAACTTCACTGCCGACTCGCTCTCGACCGACAGCGGCCGCGTGCCGCTTTCCGGAGTTGTGGCGCTGCGTGCGAACCGCGGCGTTTTTGATATCGATCGGGTTGACCTGCAAACGACCGCCACGAAGCTCACCGCGACGGGCCAGTTTTCGTTCAATAGTGATTCGAATCTTCAGGTGGCGTTGAACTCGACTGACGCGAGCGAGCTGCAGAGCGTTTTGATTTCTTCAGGTTTGCTGCCCGACCTCGAGGAGCAGATGCGCACCTACGGACTCGAGCTCGCAGGCGACTTGGCCTTCAACGGAAGTTTGCGCGGCAAACTCAGCTCGCCGGACATCGACGGCCGCGTTTCGCTTAGCACCTTGCTGGTCAACGGAACTGATCTGGGCGCGCTGTCTGCTTCGCTGAAGATGACGGCCACGGAAATGCAGATTTTGGATGGCCGTCTAAGTGAACGCGACGGCGGCGGGATGCAGTTTACGTTGAACGCACCGCGCACCGGCAAGGACAACACCACGCTTGAAGCCACACTCGATCGAGTCAACGCCGGCAACCTGATTGCAGCGTTGCCGCTCAGCAAGTCCACGCGCGGCGCCTTTGCCGACACTCAAGCCGACGCGTCCGGTTCGATAAAAATTACCGGCATACCTGACGCGATGAGTGGCAGCGCCGACCTGCGTTTTGGGCCGGGGCGGCTGGCGGGCGAACCGCTCGAGAGCATGGTCGCGCGCGCAACTTTTGCCGGTTCAAAAGTCACGATTGAAAACGTCGACGCGCGATTGACGGCTGGACACATTGTCGCCAGCGGCAACTACGACACGTCGACGAAGCTGTTTGATCTGCAGGGGCGCGCGGAGGGTGTGCAACTGAGCCGCTTGTTTGCGCTGACCAATCAAGCCGGACTTTCCGGCGTCACCGGTACCGGCGACTTTAATGCGCACATCGTGGGCAGTGCTGCGGCCGCAGATTTCTCATCCTACGAGATTACCTTCGACGGCGTCGGCAAAGACGTAGTTATCAACGGACGCCCCGCAGGCACGCTGGCGCTCGCCGGCAGAACTGAAAACAAGCAGCTCAATATCACCTTAACTACGGGTGTATTCGGTTCAACGCCGCAGGTGGTCGCAGCGAAAATTGATTTGAGCACTGAGCGATTGACCTCGAGCGTCGAGACTACGCTCAACAATGCCGACCTGACCGGCTTGCTGAAGATGGTGCTGCCGCAGGCGAACGTTGAGCTGTCAGGCTTGGCAACGGGGACGCTTAAAGCGAGTGGCGATCTGCTTGACGAGGATGGCTATTTCTCAGCCACCGGTTTGCAGGGAACTGCAAACTTCACGAATCTCAGTTTCAAAGTTGCTGATGTGCAACTCGTCGCCACCTCACCGCTGATCGTTCGTTTCTCTCCAGCGGAAATTACGTTTGAGAAGACTCAATTCACCGGGCCGGGCACCAACATCGTGCTCGGTGGGACGCTCGCGGTCGGACCTACTGGCCGGCAAAGCATGACGGCCGACGGGCAACTCAACCTGCGCGTGTTGAATGGTCTGAGTCCGGACGCGTTTCTGTCGGGCACCGCCGAAGTGGCTGTAAGGGTGACGGGCAGTTACGAGCGGCCACGGCTGAACGGCACTGCTTCTGTAGCTTCGGGGTCGTTTTCTCTGCTCGTCGGCAATGAGCGCTGGACTATCGCCGGCGTCAAGGCGCTGTTGCGATTTACGGCCAACCAGGTACAGATCGACTCGATGACCGGCACGCTCGGTGGCGGCCGCATTTCAGCAACCGGTGGCGCCTTGCTCGAAGGCTTCACGCTCGCGCGCTTCCTCTTCAACATCCACGGCGAGAATGTCAACGCTCCCTATCCGACGGATTTTCGCACCACTGCCGATATCGATCTGGAAGTGAGAGGTACGTCACGCGAACAGTTGATTGGCGGTGTGGTTAACGTAAAACGAAGCGAATACACCCAGGACATCGAGCTTGCCGATCTCATCAACTTCCGGCAAACGGAATCGATCGAAGAAGGCGCCGAGATTGAGATCACGCGGCGGGCTTTGTTCAGCGACTTACGCGTTGAAGGCCGGAACGCGCTCGTGGTTAGGAACAATCTCGCTGACGTAGTCGGGTCGATCTCACTGCAGATAAACGGGCCGGTAAAGGACCCGCTCGTTTCGGGAAGAATCACGGCGACCAGCGGCACCCTGAATTTCCGCAACGATCGCTACGAGATCACACGCGCGTTGGTAGATCTGCCGCCGCAGCGTCAAGCCGATCCGATCATCAACATCCAGGGCGAATCACAAATTCGCGGCTACCGCGTGACGGTTGGCCTGACCGGCCCACTGTCGCAGCCCCAGGCAATCATCAGTTCCGAACCGTCGCTGCCGCAGGCCGATGTCGTTTCATTGATTACTACGGGGCAGCTAGCTACCGGCGATACGAGCAGTTCAATACTCTCGCAATCCGGTTTGGGCACAGCTACGAGTTTGCTGACGGACGCGTTGATTAACGCCCCGGCACAACGCGCTACCAGTAAACTTTTTGGCTTGAGCCGGTTCGAGATCAATCCGGTGATTGGCGGCACTGGATCGACGCCGGTGGCGCGCTTAACGGTTGGCAAGAGGATTAACAAAGACTTGTCGGTGACTTACTCAACGAACGTCACGTCTGATCCAAATCAGATACTGGCGGTTGAGTATCGGCTGTCCGACCGGCTGTTTTTCGTCGCGCAGTATGAGCAAGCATCAACGCGCAGGCTGACCACGCGCAACAACAATTTTAGCTTTGAGATCAGGTTCAGGAGACGTTTTTAAGCGGGTGCTGGTGCAACGGATTCTGTCGACAATTTGTGTAGCGATCATCGTGTTGCTCGCGTCTGTAGGCGTGCGTGCCGGCTCCACATTTGAGGAGTACGAAGGACGCACGGTCACCGCTGTCGAGGTCGTTTTTGAAGGCTCACCTGCCGACACCGCCGCTGAAGCCGAGTTTATTTCAATCATCAGGATCGTTCCTAACACGCAGTTTTCAGCGGTCACAGTACGTGAATCGTTGCAGGCCCTGTTCGATTCCGAAAGAGTCGCAAACGCGCGCGTCGAAGTGGTCGAGGCAGGCGGTGGCGCTAGCGGACCGTTGCGCCTGCGTTTTGTGATTCAAAGACAAGTCCAGGTTGGAGACGTTAACTTCGATCTCGTTGCTCCTACGGGTACGCCTATCTCCGAAGACGAATTGCG
>JBKPNP010000941.1:0-1793 GCA_046732775.1 Acidobacteriota bacterium | reverse complement strand
TGTAAAAGCGAAGATCGCAAACCAACAGTTTGCGTTAGGTCCAACCGGTGATAACAAATGAGAAATGAGTATAGTTGGTGCTGAGGTTAACGCCGACCTGCTGAACCTAAACGGTTGGCTTGGCCGCCGGCTTCCAAAATGATGAAAGCCCCAGCGACTGCACGAAACTCATCACGCCCATATACCCGAAACCAAAGAAGAACAGCAGCAGAAACGGTATGGTGCCCCACATGCGCAGACGCATCGCGTAAAGAATCGCCAACAGAAAGTAGACTGAGAAGCTCAGCTCCAGGAGTGGCAAGAGCCCGCGTTTGCGTTTGTACTTCTTCCGTTTCCAGGTTTCATCGTGCGTCTTTTCCACCTGGTATTTCGGCGTCCGTACAAACTCGCTCTTGATGCCAAGCAGCGCTTCGAGAACGGCGCGCGCGTTCGAGAAAGCGAGGCCGATGCCGAGGCCCATCACCAGCGGCAGTTGCAGCATGCGCGGCGTGCGTCTTTCGTCGAGATACCAAACCGCGGTGCCATAAAACAGGAATACAGAAATTGACGAAAAGAACAGCAGCGGTAAGTCGAGCACCATCAGATGATAAAACGGTTGGTTGTAACGAACGAGCAGCAACGGAAACTGCAAAAAGCTGGCGACAATCATCAAAGGATAACTGATGTTTCCAGTGAGACGGAAAAACATTTCCAGTCTGACTCGCAACGGCAAACGAGCGCGCCAAATACGCGGATAGAGTTTGAGTCCAACCTGCATCACACCTTTTGCCCAGCGGCGTTGCTGTGCCTTGAAGGCGTTTATCTCCACCGGAATTTCAGCGGGCGCGTCTTCGTCGAGCAGGTAGACAAATTTCCAACCCATCAACTGCGCGCGGAAACTTAGATCCGTGTCTTCCGTTAAGGTGTCGTGCTGCCAGCCGCCGCTCATCGCGATCGCGCGGCGGCGCCAAATGCCCGCCGTACCGTTGAAGTTGAAAAACCCGCCGGCGCGATTGCGCGTGGTTTGCTCAACCACGAAGTGACCGTCGAGCATGATGGTCTGCAAGCGCGTCAGCAAATTGTAATTGCCGTTGATGTGCGACCAGCGCATTTGCGCGCAGCCCACCATGGGATCGGTGAAAAAGTCGACCAGCTTGCGCAGGCAATCGGGCTTGGGCACGAAGTCAGCGTCGAAGATGGCGAGCAGTTCGCCCTTCGCGGTCTTCATTCCGTTTTCGAGTGCGCCGGCTTTGAACCCCGTACGATCCGAGCGATGCACATATTCGATGTCGTAACCAAGATCGCGATACTTTGCCACCGTCGCCTCGGCGAGTTTGACAGTCTCGTCGGTAGAATCGTCGAGCACCTGAATCTGAAGCTTCTCGCGCGGGTAATCGACGTCTGCAATTGCCTTCACCAAACGCTCGATCACGTACATTTCATTGTAGAGCGGCAGTTGGACCGTGATTAAGGGTAGATCGGCCTCGCTGAATTTCGACTTGGGCTGCGGAACGAACTTGCGGTAACGCCAGAAATCGATGACCTGTTTGACGCGATAGCCGCCGTAAATCGCGAGGATTCCAAGGATAAGGAAATAGAGAATCAGGACCGTCCAATCGAAGGTATCCAGCTGATAAAGCGGGCTGATGTTGCCCCAGGTTTTATTCGTAACGTCGTGAAAATAACGAACGAAAAGCTGGTTTGGCGTGTCACCAAAAGGCGGTTGGGTATCCTGAAAAGCGAGCAGCATTGCGGCGGTAAATCCAATCGTTAAATCTTAAACGCCGTCTGGAGCTGTGCCCCGACGGCGCGCG
>JBKPNP010000940.1:0-6336 GCA_046732775.1 Acidobacteriota bacterium | reverse complement strand
CGAGCACTCGATTATCTGTTTGCAGTACAACAAAAAGCTGACGGCAGTTTTCCTCAGAATTCATGGGTCGATGGCCGGCCGATTGGTCGTGCCTTGCAAATGGATCAGGTGGCATGGCCGATCGTGCTTGCCTATGAACTGAAACGAACTGATAAAACTACCTGGCAGCAACACGTAAAGCCCGCCGCCGATTTCATCCTCGCGAAAGGTCCGGCGACAGAACAAGACCGCTGGGAAGAGAAGGCGGGTTATTCGCCGGCAACGATCGCCGCCGAGATCGCTGGCCTGGTCTGCGCCGCTCATCTTGCGCGCCTCAACGCGGATCGCGGGACGGCGGCGAAATACCTTGAACGCGCCGACGAGCTAACTCGCGCTATCGCGAGCCAAACTAAAACCTCGACCGGGCCACACGCGCGCTCCAGTTACTTTGTTCGCATAACCGAAAACGCCGATCCGAACGATGGCGCGCGGATCGAAATCAACAGCGGCGGCGGCACTTATGACGAACGAGAAATTGTCGACGCCGGTTTTCTCGAATTGGTAAGACTGGGGATTAGTGCGCCGGATGAGTTCGGTGAGTCGCTGCGTGTTGTAGATCGACTTTTAAAAGTTGAGACGCCTGCGGGCGACGGTTGGTATCGCTACAACCACGACGCTTACGGAGAAACAGCTTCCGGTGGAAATTACGATGGCCGCACCGGCGTGGGTCGCTTGTGGACGCTGCTCACGGGCGAACGCGGCGAGTATGATGTGGCGCGCGGCGACCTTATCAATGCGCGCCGGCGTCTCGATGCAATGATGGGCTTTGCGAATGATGGCATGATGATTCCTGAGCAGGTTTGGGACCGGCAGCAAAGCCCGCGAGCCGATTTGCGAATCGGCGAGGGAACCGGCTCGGCCACACCTTTGGCGTGGTCGATGGCGCAGTTTGTCCGTTTAGCGATGAATATCAAGCGGGGACGAAACGTAGAAACTCCCGCGGTCACGGTCGCACGATATCTGAACGCGAGTCACTGATGGTGAGTGCAAACCACAACTTGAAAGATGGTGCTCGGCAGTTTGTCTTCGCTGCCGATCTGGGTGGCACGCACCTGCGTGTGGCCGCCGTCGATGCACAGGGAAAAATCTTCTGGCGGCAGATGCAGTCTACGCCAGAGGCCGAGAAACCCGCTGAAATTGTACGCGCGCTAATAAACGCGATGTCCGGCTGCGAGGGCGAGCTCGCAGCACGCGGCGGCGTGATCTCCGCGGTTTCAGTGGTCGTTCCCGGCACCGTGAACGTCGAGGAAGGCGTGGTGATGACGGCGCCAAACGTTCCCTGCCTCGATGGTTTTCGTTTAAAGGCGGCGCTGGAAAGCGAACTCGCGGCGCCCGTTATTTTGGAGAACGACGCTAACGCCGCAGCGCTCGGCGAGATGTGGCGTGGCGCCGGACGAGGTTACCGCACTTTACTCTGCCTCACGCTCGGCACTGGTGTCGGTGGTGGAATAATTCTCGACGGAGAGTTGTGGCGTGGCGTGGACGGATCGGCCGGTGAAATTGGTCACATCGGCGTCGATCCTTTTGCCGGCGTGCCTTGTCCGTGCGGCAGCACCGGGTGTTTGGAAGTTTATGCTTCCGCCACCGCCATCGTGCGGATGACCCGGGAGGCGCGAGCCTGTTATCCAAATTCAAAACTAGACGGCGTAGACGAAATGACTTCTGCCAAAGTTTACGAGGCGGGCATGGCTGGTGACGAGCTTGCGATTGAAGTGTTTCGCCGCATGGGCGTTTACCTTGGCATCGGCTTGGCGAGTCTGATCAACGTTCTGAATCCTGAAATCATCGTTATCGGCGGCGGCCTGTCTAACGGCTGGGCGCTGTTTGAATCGCACATGCAGCAGCAAGTGATCAAGCGGGCGTTTCCTATTCCGGCGAGACGCGTGAAGATCGTGCGCGCCGAATGTGGGGACGATGCCGGCCTGCTTGGAGCCGCACACCTCGCGTTCAAAGGTTAGAGCTATCAGGGTATGGCGGGGCCAAGCCGCCCTTCTTAAGCCATTCAAACCGCTGAATTTTCTACGCAGCTTGAAGGGCTTTCCATGATTAAGGAGACAGAGCAACTGCGAAAGTCTCGGGATTAGGAAGGGCGGCTTGCCCCCGCCGACCCTTCGCCATCGACATAACTGACATGAAACTCTGCGTCGCTATCCTGAGTTGTGCTTTGGGTCTCGTAAGCGCTGCCGTTGCTCAGGACATTACAAAGCTTGAAAAGATCGGTTCAGTCACCAGCTTCACTAAGTCGGACACATCTGTTGTCCTCAACTGCCGGGATAGTTCGCAAGTTCAGTTAACCGTCCTCGCTCCTGATCTTGTTCGGGTGAGAACTTCCTTCGGGAAAGCGCTACCTGCTCGCGACCACTCCTGGGCGATTGCCAAATCAAACTGGACAACTCCCAACTGGTTGCTCTCGGAAACGACCGATTCAATCGTACTAACAACCGACGAAATAGAAGTTCTAATCAAACGTTCGCCTTTGCTCATCACTTTTCGCGACGCGAAGACTCACGCGGTGATAATTGCTGACGAGCAGCCGATGGTTTACGACGCCAAAGGTCTGCTGAAGGAGATGCTTTTCGATCCGCGCGCCGGCAGTTTTGTTGCTGCGTCAAAACGTCTTGGCCTCAACGAGCACTTCTACGGCCTCGGAGAGAAAGCCGCGCATCTCGACAAGCGTCGCAGTTCGTTTGTTAACTGGAACTCCGATACGCCTGGCTACGTCGAAGGGCGCGATCCGATTTACCAGACGGTTCCGTTTTATACCGGACTGCAGGACGGAATCGCCTATGGAATTTTCTTCGACAACAGCTATCGCAGCTATTTCGATTTCGGTAAATCGTCGCAGCAGCGCGCCTGGTTCGGAGCTGAGGGCGGGGAACTTAACTACTATTTCTTTTACGGACCTTCACTCAAGAAAATTCTCAGTCGCTATGCCGATCTGACCGGGCACATGCCGCTGCCGCCGCTGTGGGCGCTGGGCAATCAACAGAGCCGCTGGAGTTATTACCCGGATGCGATGGTGGATTCAATCGTCAGCGAATATCGCAAACGCGACCTGCCGCTCGACGTAATCCACCTCGACATCGACTACATGCAGGACTATCGCGTGTTCACCTGGAACCGCGATCGGTTTCCTAACCCGAAGGCTTTTAGCGAAAGGCTCGCGCGCCAGGGAGTGAAACTGGTCGCAATTGTTGACCCGGGAGTGAAATACCAACCTGCCGAAAAAGCCGCCGCCGCTTCATTAACGCCCGCACTCGAACAGCAGACGCAGCGTTACTACGTCTTCGAGCAGGGAATTGAACACGGATATTTTCAAAAACGTGAGAACGGCGAACTGTTTATTCCCAAAGTCTGGCCCGGTGAGAGCGTGTTTGTAGATTACACCTTGCCGGCGGCGCGCGAGTGGTGGGGCAATCTTCATCGCGCGTACACGGATAACGGCGTGGCCGGTATCTGGAACGACATGAACGAGCCCGCCGATTTTGTCGACCAGAGTGGCAAGAACCAGAGGGACGTCGTGAGTGAAGACGGCGGCGAGAAGTCCACGCACGCGAAGAATCGTAACGTGTTTGCGCTGCTGATGGCGCGTGCAACCTACGAAGGCCTGGAACGGTTGCGACCGAACCAGCGGCCCTACGTAATTACGCGCGCCGCTTACGCCGGCATTCAAAGATACTCGACGATGTGGACGGGAGACACCAATAGCACCTGGGAAGCGCTTGCGTTAAATGTCCCGATGTTTACGTCGCTGGGAATGTCAGGCGAGCCGTTCGTGGGGAGCGACGTTGGTGGATTCATCGGCCGCGGCAATGGCGAGTTGTTGACGCGTTCGTATCAAGTCAGTTTTCTTGCTCCCTTTTGCCGCAACCACAAAGTGATCGACGGCTATGATCAGGAGCCCTGGCGGTTTGGGACGTACTACGAAGACATCATTCGCCGCTATCTGAAGCTCCGTTACGAGCTGCTACCGTTTCTGTACACGACCCTCGAAGAGGCGCACCGGACAGGCGTGCCGTTGTTTCGTCCGCTCGTCCTCAACTACCAGGACGACGCCAACACCTACAATCTCGATGACGAGTTCATGATCGGAAGCGACTTACTGGTAGCGCCAATCGTGAAGCCTGACGTATTCAAACGTTCCGTCTATTTGCCGAAAGGGACGTGGTACGACTATTGGACGAACCGCAAATACGAAGGGGGCACGACAATTTGGGTAGACGCGCCGCTTGAGACTGTCCCGATGTTCGTGCGCGCGGGCGCGATCATTCCCACGGCGCCGGCTATGAACTACACGGGCGAAAAGCCGAACGATCCTTTAACGTTCAATATCTATCCGGACGCGGCGGGAAACGCGGGCACTACCTTGTACGAAGACGACGGTTCCAGCCCGGCATACAAACACGATGAATTTCGACGGACAACAGTTTCCGTTAAGCGTTTTGGCCGCACTTATCTTGTCTCTGTTAGTCCGCCGCAAGGTAGCTATCAACCGGGACACCGCAAAATGAGATTTGTGATCCCAGTGTTGCGACTAAACCGTCCCTTCACCATAAACGACAACGGGGCTGCACAAACGCTCAGGATCAATTAGAACGAGGACCGAGAGTAACCCATGACCTGGATCAAAACGATTTCACCCGACGACGACGAACGGGTAAGGCTTGCGATGGACGCTCAGCGCGCGATGTATCCAGCAGAATATGCCGTGCCCATTCATCCCACGGCCGACCGGCAATCGTCAGAGATTGTCGCTTCGCACAGTCTGATTCCCGAAGCGTTGCATCACGCCTTTGCGACCTTCGGCGCGTTGATGTCGCCCAACCTGCCGCTCACCCGGCGTCAACACGAACTCATCACTACGGTCGTCTCGGTTGCGAACCGTTGTCATTATTGAATCGAATCGCACGCAGAGTTTCTGCGTCGAGTCACGTTGGACGATGAGTTAGTTAGAGCGCTGCAGGATGACTACAAGACTGCCGCGATTTCACCGCAAGAACGGGTGATGCTTGATTACGTTGTGGACGTGACTCGCGACGCTACCGGCATTGGACGCGACAATCATGAACGGCTTCGCTTAGCCGGCTTTGACGATCAAGGAATCCTTCAAATCACGCTCATCGCTTCGTGGTTCAACTATATCAACCGCGTTGCCGATGCGCTCGGTGTCGGCCGCGACTAATTCTTCATCTGATGGGGTCCGGCCTGCGGCGGACGAGCGTGAATTTGTGTTTGAATTGCAGGCTGAGTAGACGCCACTCGCGCGGGTCGACTAATTCAGACCCGGGAGCGGTAGCGACCGGGTTTGCATGGCGCAGACTGCGTAAACGATTAACTCAACACGCTTAGCGTTTACGATTCAAATAGGAAAGCGGTGACGCCGTTAATCACGTCACCGCTTTCGGAGCGCAGCCCTTGCAGGCGCGCAGTGGGGGAAAGCGTTAGCCTCGCCCCGTCGCGCGCATTCTAACGCAGTTCCGCTCGAAAAGAACCTCGTTTGGCGATGCAAGAGACTCGGCAACGTCATTTTCATACAACTGTCTCGGTTGGCCTTGAAAGCGGAAGTGCGTGAAATGTATAAGGGCGCCCAATTGGGCAGAGGCTGAATGTCTCGCCCCGGTGCACACAATTGAGTTCGCTCTTGCGTGCGCTCGAGAGCGGCGGCGGAGTGAGAACGTCGCCGCTCTGTTTTTGTCTCAACGCAAATTCAGCGATACTCCTGGGCGCCATTCAATCAACAAATCGATACTGAGGCGGTTTGGCTAAGTGAGTGACACGAGGTCAGCGCGGTGCGCGGTACCGGGTGGGTTCTTGGTCTTTGCGGTCCGGCAGTGAGCAACAAGCACCCATTGCTACCGCGGACGGTACTTACCTCATGCCACAAAGCAGCCACTGCCAAACTGCATCGGTACCAAGCATATCCGAGGAGACAGAAGTGACTATTAAGCGAAGCGCGAGCGGCACGTTCGATGTCAAAACTACTGCGCAGCCGGCTGAGGACAAGGCCGCCGCGATCGGCAGATTCTTACTCGACAAGAAATTTTATGGAGACCTCGAAGGTTCCAGTCTCGGTGAAATGCTGGCAGTCGGAACTGCAGTAACGGGGTCCGCCGGTTACGTCGCCATGGAAAGAGTGAGTGCCAAGCTTGACGGACGCTATGGTACCTTCGCCTTGCAGCATATCGGAGTTATGAATCGCGGCGTCGCAGAACTTAACGTGACGGTTGTGCCTGACTCCGGTACCGGAGAGCTGGCCGGACTATCAGGAAAGATGGACATCAAAATTACCGAAGGTAA
>JBKPNP010000939.1:0-2768 GCA_046732775.1 Acidobacteriota bacterium | reverse complement strand
CCGGCAATGCCGCCTGGACCGCCTGCGGGTCGGCAATATCTCCGTGCACGAACCTGTGTCGCTCCGGATCGATGCCCTCGAGATTATCCGGGTTTCCAGCATAAGTAAGAGCGTCGAAGTTTGTGACGTGCCAGTCTTCATCAGCAAGCAACAGACGGACGAACGCTGAACCAATAAAGCCGGCGCCGCCCGTGACAAAAATCTCCCGAATTTTTTTAGGCAATTTTGTACCGATCCAATCCACTTTCTGAATTTCTTAATGAACTCTATGATAACGACTTAACACGCCTTCTCAAAACACCACAAGCAATACAAGATGTCTTTTAAAATTTTGTTGACTTACAAATTGAAATGGTCTATTAAACCTCCCTCGTTTTTTCCCGGACGCCTTGGTCCCATTCCGTCAGAGTTTCGCCATTGAAACTTTCCAATAAGCCTCCGCTAAACGAGCATAGTCCAGAGAGTTATAAAAATACCTTTGAACCTTCAAAGTTCAGCAAGTAAAAAGTTTTGGATCTCTCACCCAACAGAATATCGGGTTTACCAGCCTCTATAGTTTCTGCGCGCGTTTGATGACTAGTTTGTCATTCCGACCCCGCGGACGCAGTTGCTAGAGAGCGAACCAGTCCTAGGAGAAATTCCATGAATACGCAGCTCACCCGTTCCCATCGATCGAAATTCAGTTCCTTCATGCGCATTTCGGCATTTATAGCCTTCGTTGCGCTTATCGGTATCCCCTTGTTTTCGACATCGTCGGCATCCTCGATTAAGAAGATGCTGAACAGTATCGGTTCAACCCCAAACGCCGCGAGTTCAGTAAAAGCCAGGCCGGACGGGTTAGTCACGCGACAATTATTCAAATCCGCAGCGTTAACTACTTCGCCGTTGCTTAGTATGAATGCCGGCGCAGCCGCTGAGACCATCGCGACTTTTGCTGCAGACTGCACCACGCCGAAGACTGATTTCTTCTTAGGCGAAACTGTTTGTGCGAAAGTTTCCGGTGTCACTGAAACGGATCGATTCGTAAATTGGCTGGATCCAAATACGACGGTTTTCTCGAGCAGCTCGGTCATTACTACGGATCCGGAAACGGTCCTGCTGGTGCTGCCGACGAGCGCGTCTTATTTGGGAACGTGGAAAGCCACTATCGCCGATCCGACTGACAGTTCAATTATTCCCGCTCCTTTCAATGTCGTTGAAGAGCCGCCCGTGGCGACTTACGCCAGCCCCGGCTGCACGACGCCTAAAACAAACTTTGTTTTGGGTGAAAAGGTTTGCGTGAAAGTTACCGGCGTGCCGGTTAATACGAGCTTTGCCAACAAAGTTTCCTGGGTGGATCCTTTTGGTTTCATCGAATCAAGAGCTGATTTGACCACTGATCCGCAGACGGAAGAATTTCAACTGCCTACGACCGACACGTCGGTCGTCAATGACCAGACGGTCGATAATCGCGGCATTTGGCGCGTACACGTCACCCGCAACAACGGCCGAATCCTTCAGACGGCGCTGTTCAACGTTAGCAGTCCTGCTAACCCAGCCGCACATCTGGTCGTGAACAAATTCCCGCTCGGCACCGACCCCAGCTTCGATGCCGGCAGCAACGCCAGTTTCGTAGTAACGTTGACTAACAAAGGCCCCGACGCCGCGACGACGGTTGTATTGACGGATCCGACTCCGGCAAACATGACCCTCGTCAGTTTCACTCAGACCTCCGGACCGTCCCTGACGTGTACCGGCGGCAGCTGTACCATCGCGAGTTTGGCAGCCGGCGATACGGCAGAGTTCCTGGGCGTCTTTACCGTCAATTCAGGTACGCCAGGCGGAACCATCATTGAGAACACTGCGGTGGTAACCAGTGCGGTACCGGATCCCGATGACCGCGAACGCTCAGCTACGGCACAAATCAAGGTTTCAAATACTGCGAATGAGGCGACCTGCGCATTGCAGTGCCCGAGCAATATTACGGTCACCGCGAACGCCACCCAGGGGTCTCAGACTGGAGCATTTGTGACCTTCGGCGGCGCCGAGCCTTCGGGCGATTGCGGGACTGTTACCGCCAGCCCGGCTTCAGGGTCGTTCTTCGCGACCGGTAATCACACCGTCACCGTTACTTCAGGGACGGGAGGAGGAAGTTGCAGCTTCACCGTTAGTGTAGTTGAAGCGGCGGCGCCGACTATTACCTGCCCGCTTGCCGACCTTAGCGGTACGGCCAGCGCGGGAGCGCTTGAAGCTACAGTGAGCGTCTCGACTCCTGCCGCAACCGGTAACAACGTTTCTGTCACCGGCACTCGCAGCGATAACCGAGAGCTGACTGACACCTACCCGGTCGGCACGACCTTTATCTCGTGGGTCGCAACCGAACATTTCGGCGGCGAGCCCGGGCGCACTGCTTCGTGCACCCAGAAGGTAATCGTTACTTCGCCCGACGCGCCCACTATCTCTTGCCCAAGTGACAAGACATTCACGGCGCCTGATTGCACGGGCAAGATGCTTACTGCGGCTGACATCGGAACGCCTGCTACCACCGGCGTTAACGTAACTGTCGCCGGAAGACGCAGCGATACTCTGGACCTGTATACCGACGCTTACCCGGTAGGTGTCACCTTCATCACCTGGACAGCAACCGATAGCTTTGATCGAGTCGTTTCCTGTATCCAGCGAATCGCAGTTTCCGGTGCCGGCGACACCACTCCGCCGACCCTGCACGTGCCGGCAAGTATCAGCATGCCGACAAGTTCATGCTCGGTTCTGCTTGACGACGAACTCGG
>JBKPNP010000938.1:0-3715 GCA_046732775.1 Acidobacteriota bacterium | reverse complement strand
TCCGAGCACTTCTTTATAGAAGACTTCGGAACGAGCGAGGTCTCTCACCTTGATCGCGATTTCGTAGACACCTTTAAGAGGCAACATAACACTCTCCGAGCAGGTCAATTTCGCGGAATCAGACCGGCGAGTTTACTAATCGCTCCCAAACCTCACAAGCCTCGCCTGCCACAACCTTTCGGGACCATAAAGCATCCGAAAGGTGCCTTCGCTCTCCCGCTTGCAAAAGCAAACGACTCTTGCAAAACTCGTTAGCGAAATTCTTACCCGGGAGATTCCTATGAAAATCAGCCTCCGTATCATTGCCTTCTTTGCTCTCCTACTCGCTCTGTCCCTTCCCGTTTTTGCCGACACGATTCGCCTAAAGGATGGCAACATCATTCGCGGCCAGGTGATCGGTTTCAAGGACCAGCAGTTCACAGTCCTGGTGGGCACCGGCACGCAGGGTCGTCGCAGTCGCACGATCGTTTACGTTGAGGATGTCGAGTCGATTGAGTTTGACTCAGCCACGACGGCCGCCGCCGCTTCGTTATCCAACGACGAAGTGCAGCCCTCGAACACCGCTCCCGTTTATAAAGAGCCAACGACTAGTCAAGCGCCCGTCGATAACAGCAGGCCGCCGGTTCGAGCCACGACGCAGCCAGGCCCGGCCGGCCAGTCAACGTTCTTTACCATCAAGGTGCCGGTGCGTGCTGATAACACCAACAACGGTTGGACGAACAGCGGCCTGGTGGTTCGCAAAGGACAACGTCTGCGCATTAGCGCTACCGGACGAGTGTTCCTCGGCGGCGGCCGTTTCTCGACTCCCTCTGGCATGCAGGGTTCGCCCGACAATGAAAAGCTGATGCGCGGCGAACTGACGGGAGCATTGATTGCCGTCATCGGAGATGACAACGACGACTTTTTACTGATCGGCACCCGGCGCGATTTCGTGGCGCAGCGTGACGGCGTGCTGTTCCTGGGAGTTAACGAAGGTAACCTTAATGACAATACCGGCACTTACGACGTGGTGATTGAGGCTGAAGCGGGCGGCAGCGGCCCCCGCTAAGTGACGCGGATTTCGTAAAGCAAACTGTTAGTTTGCGATTTTCTGGTGGAATCGCATTGTTGCTCGAGTGTTAACTGACCGGTGGCGTAATCTTTCCGTGGCAAACTTCAAAATAGTTTCGGGCATCCCAACAAGTTGCCCGACACGATAAAAGCACGCGGATCTGAAGGCTATTCTTCATCCGAATCTATTTCCAACTGTAGGTATTTTCCCATGAGACTGTTTAAGTTCACGCGCACTTCCCTCCCCGTTCTCGTTATCTTCGCACTGCTCGCCGGCATGGGAATGAGCTTTTCATCGGCGCAGTCCCGGCGGCAGCCGCCGACCAGCAACGAGAAAAAGAACAAGCGTCCGCCCCAGGGTCAGCCTGGCGAAAACCCCGAAGAACCCCTGCCGCCCGACCTCATGGGCAAACCGCAGGAAGCAGATAAAGTTACTGTCACCACCCAGATCGTTAACGTCGACGCCGTCGTCTACCACAAAAAGTCCGGTCAAATTGTAAATGGTTTGAAGCGCGAGAATTTCACCATCTTCGCTGACAACAATCCGCAGACTATCACCAACTTCTCAACTCCGGAGGCGCCCATCACGCTCGCGCTGGTAATGGAATACAGCAAGCTTGGAGAAGTGATGGGTTATTACGGTAACGGCGGCCAGGAAGCGGGACAGTATGAAATGATCCGGCCCACCGCCATGTTCTTATCGCAGTTCATAAAGCCGGAGGATTATGTGTCGGTAATCGCCTACGACCTGCGACCGACGCCGATTACAGATTTCACCAACGACCCGGCGCGCATTCAACAAGTGATCAGTTTGCTACTGCGAAACCCGCCTGCATTTAGTGACGCGAATCTCTTTGACGCACTGAAGCTGACGTTGATAGGTGGAAAAGGCGACGCTGCTGCCTTGGACAACTCGGAGCAGCGGCTGGTGGATTACGCCGGCATGGTAGCGGTGCAGGGTTCGCGGCGAAGGGCGATCCTGTTGGTAGCTTCCGGCCTCGATACCTTCAGCAAGATCAATCAAAACCAGGCACGCAAGATCGTTCAGGACGCCGGCATTCCCATTTACATCATCGGGACCGGAAACCTGTTTCTGAAGAAATACGATCACCTGCTTGATCCGGGACGCGGCTCGAACATACTCGGAATTCCCCTCGACCGCATGTCATTCCTGCAAGCGAATAACATTCTCGGGACTTTTGCGAAAGACACCGGCGGCGCCTTCTATCCGATTACGTTCGCAGGCGAGTTGCCAAAAGTGCTGGGTTCGATTAACGCGCTGCTTCGCAGCCAGTACAGCCTGGCCTTCAACCCGGGCGACGTTCACGACGGCAAGCAACACAAGATCAAAGTCAGCGTGGACGTGGATGGCGATGGCGTTGTCGATGATAAGGAATACGTGATTCAGGCGCGCTCGGTGTATAACGCGCCCAAGCCGGACGCCGTTACCAAGCAATAACGCAGCGATATTTCTAACCAGGTCGTGCTACGCTCAGCGCGTGATCGATACTGACGTCGTCGTCATTGGAGGAGGAGCCGCCGGGCTCTTTTGCGCCATTGAAGCCGGCAAGCGTGGACGCAAAGTAATAGTCGTCGAACACACTGAACGTATCGGCAAAAAGATCGCGATCTCCGGTGGCGGCCGCTGCAACTTCACTAACCTCTACACCACCGCCGACAATTTCATCTCCGCCAATCCGCATTTCTGCAAGTCTGCACTCGCGCGTTACACCCCGGCCGATTTCGTGGCCCTCGTTGAGCACCATGGCATTGCTTACCACGAAAAGAAGTTCGGACAACTGTTCTGCGACGGCAGTTCCGCGCAAATCATTCAGATGTTAACGACGGAAGCGCGGGAGTGTGGCGTTGAGATTCGTTGCCAAACAGCAGTGCGCAACGTCAAGAAAACCGAACAGCGATTTGAGATCGAAACGAACAAGGGCGTGATCGCGGCGCAGTCACTCGTGATCGCCACCGGCGGCCTTTCGATTCCGCCACTCGGTGCGACCGACTTCGGTTATCGACTAGCGCGCCAGTTTGGTCTGGCGCTGATTGAACCCTGGCCCGCTCTCGTCCCTTTCCTTTTGGATCGCGAAGCGCTGCGCGAATTGACGCCGCTGAGCGGAGTTTCAGTTGACGCGCTGGTGAAGTGCGACGGGCACGAGTTTCGGGAGAACCTGCTGGTGACCCACCGCGGTCTCAGCGGCCCGGCGATTCTTCAAATCTCTTCCTATTGGCGGCCAGGATTATCTGTAAACATCAACTTGCTGCCAGACATCGACCCGCTTGCGCTGCTAAGTGAAGCGGCTGACAGCGAGACTTCGCTGGCAAACTTTCTCAGTCAGTTTCTACCAAAGCGTTTTGCCGCCGCGTGGTGCAACCTAAACTTCCCTTCCCGCCCACTGAAAAACTATTCCCCGGCTGAGCGAACAGAGATCGCGCGACGACTGAGTCAATGGCAGATTAAACCGGTGGGTACTGAAGGTTTCAAGAAAGCCGAAGTGACTGCGGGCGGAGTTTCAACTGCGGAACTCTCGTCGCAAACGATGGAAGTGAAAAGTACGCCGGGATTGTTCTTCATCGGCGAAGTGGTCGACGTAACCGGACACCTGGGCGGGTTTAATTTTCAGTGGGCCTGGGCTTCCGGGTACGCGGCTGGCGCGGT
>JBKPNP010000937.1:0-8585 GCA_046732775.1 Acidobacteriota bacterium | reverse complement strand
ATCGTTCAGGAAATGTTGCTGGGCATCGGCGGTATTCGCGTGTTGCGAAAACTGAACATCAGCCCGAACGTTTATCATCTCAACGAAGGTCACAGCGCATTTCTCACTCTCGAGCTGGCGCGTGAGCTGATTCAAAAAGAGGGAATTGCGTTTTCAGAAGCGGCCAAACGCGTGCGCGAGCATTGCGTTTTCACCACTCACACGCCAGTGGCGGCGGGTAATGACGAGTTCGAGGTCGACTTGCTCAGCCGTTCGTTTGGCGCCGGTTATGAAAAGGAGCTGGGACTGTCGCACGATGAATTCATCGCGCTCGGCCGCATCAACCCGGCCAACGCGCGGGAGGCTTATGGACTAACGCCGTTAGCGATTCGAATGTGTCGCTCGACGAATGGCGTCAGCAAAAAGCACGGCGAAGTTTCGCGCGCGCTATGGCAAAAGCTTTTCCCGGAGCAGACGGTAAACGAAACTCCGATCACGTTTGTGACGAACGGCGTTCACGCGCCGACCTGGGTTGCGCCGCTGCTGCGTTCACTCTTCGAAAAGCACATCGGCGTAGACTGGCAGACACACACTTTGGACCGCACACGTTGGGCCGCCGGAGTCCACGCGATTCCGGATCAAGAGTTGTGGGGCGCACACTTGTTGTTGAAGGAACGTCTGGTGGCTTTTATTCGCCAACGCTCTTTTGTGGCGCGTATAAATCGCGGCGATTCTGCCGATTCGGTCGAATCAGCGCGCAACATGTTTGAGCGCGAAGCGCTGACGATTGGGTTTGCGCGACGCGTTGCCGGTTATAAGCGCTGGAACTTGTTGCTTCGTGATCCGGAACGATTGTTGAAAATAATTAACAACAGCGAGCGGCCGGTACAGTTTGTATTCGCAGGCAAGGCGCACCCGCAGGACCAGGAAGCCAAGGTGATTTTGCAGCAGGTGGCGCAGTGGGAAGTCAGTGCCGGTGTAGGTCAGAAGTCAGTATTCCTTCAGAACTACGATCACGAGATCGCCCGCCAGTTAGTGCAGTCAGTCGATGTTTGGCTAAACGTTCCGCGTCGTCCATTGGAAGCTTCGGGAACGAGTGGTGAAAAAGTCGCCATGAACGGCGGACTGAATTTGTCGGTGCTCGATGGTTGGTGGCTGGAAGGTTACGACGGAACGAACGGCTTCGCAGTCGGTAACGAAGTGGGTGCGACGGAGACGGCCGATGTCGATGCCGCTGACGCTGAATCTCTTTATCGCACACTTGAGGAGCAAGTTGTGCCGCTGTATTACGATCGCGAGGATGGCTTGCCGCGCAAATGGATCACGATGATGAAGAACTCCATCGCCACGCTGATACCTGAGTTCAACAGCAATCGCATGGTCGATGAGTACGCGCGGCGGATCTACAAAGCGAACTGAGCTCGTTCGATATGACGTCAGTACCACCTGCGGTAGCGGGTGGGTCTAACGATTGCAGATTGTCAATTGGCGATTTCGGATTGGTGTATCGCCATAAGGCCATTCGGCAATCGGCAATCCCAAATCGACAATCCGAGGCTCATCCGCTACCGCGGACGATAACGACCTCATGCCACAAAGCGCCCCCAACCACACTGAATCAGTAGCACGCATCGCTCCAGCCCAACGATATCCCTGGCGACTGTTCTGGTGTTTGTTCGTCGCGAATGTTTTCGCGGCGCTGACGGTCATCCCGATAGCTTTAGAAATTGTTCCTATCATCAGCTCGCGTGTTGGTCCGTCCCCGATCCCGATTCCGGTTGTGGTGCTGATCGGCGTCGCCCAAAATCTCGCTCTGCTGGCCCTGATTGTTTGGTTAGGACTCAAGCTTTCACGACGCCTTGGTCTCGGCACTCCCTTTCTCGAATCGTGGGTGATGAAACCATCGGGGCCGACGCCCGAAGCCGCCAGCACTTTGAAAGAAAGTCTGATAACCGGCGTCGTCCTCGGAATGCTTCTGCTAATCGCGTTGTTGTTGCTCGCGCCGCGTTTGCCGAATCTGCCGCTGCTGGTGGTCGCGAAACTACCGCTTTGGAAACGTTTTTTGCTCTGTTTCTATGGGGGCATTTACGAAGAACTCTTAACGCGCATGTTTCTGCTGTCATTGTTTGCGTGGTTGATCGATCGTGGCTGGCGCAAGGTTGTTCCTTCGCTTTCAACGGGCGCGTTTTGGGTAGCAAACGTTCTCGCCGCTTTGCTATTTGGCCTCGGTCACCTGCCGTCTGCTTCTCTGTTCATGCCGATCACGCCGCTCGTAGTTGTCGCGGCGATTATCCTCAATGGAATCGCCGGCGTCGGCTTTGGATATCTTTACCGGCGCCGCGGATTGGAATCCGCAATCGTCGCCCACTTCACGGCCGATTTTGTGATTTATGTGTTGGGTGCGGCGTTCCTCAAAACGTAATCCGAAGCTGCGATGGATGGGTTTTATGCGCGAGGCTACCGGTCACCAGCCCTCGCTGTCCTGTGTTAGACTAACCGCGCTTCGGGTTTGACCTCATGAAATATTGCACCGTCTGCAAATCAAAATACGACGACAACGTCAGCTTCTGCTCCGTCGACGGCGAAGTGTTGGAAGAGGATCCGACTTCGTTCGTCGGTTCCGTCCTGGATGGCCAATATCAAATTGAGTCGTTACTCGGTAAAGGTGGGATGGGTGCCGTGTATCTTGCGCGCCACATCCTGCTTGGCGACCGCGTCGCCATAAAGATCCTGCCGCCGGAAGTTCGCAATAATGCCGAATGGCTGCGTCGCTTTCGTCGTGAGGGCCAGGCAGCCCGCCGCTTTCGCCATGCAAACGCCGTAACCGTTTACGATCTGCGCACGGCCAGCGACGGCACGATCTACATGGTGATGGAATACGTCGAGGGCCACACTCTCGATGCCGAGCTAAAACGCCGTGGCCACTTCACCCCGGCAGAGGCTCTTGAAATTCTCGAACCGGTAATGAGCGTCTTGAATACGGCGCACGCCATGGGCGTTGTACACCGCGACCTCAAACCTGAAAACATAATGATCGGCAAATCGCAAACTAATGGCGAACCGTCGATCAAGCTGCTGGATCTTGGCATCGCCAAGATGCGCGAAATCGCTGGGGTTGAAAGTGCCGGGACTACCGAGCTGACCATGGCTGGCCAGGTTCTGGGAACGCCGTATTACATGTCGCCGGAGCAGTGGGGCGAATTGTCGCGTGACGGCAATCCTGAAATTGACGGGAGAACCGACATCTACAGCCTCGGGCTGGTGGCCTACCAGATGATCACCGGCAATCGCGCGTATGCGGCCGCGACGCTGCATGAGCTGCGGCGCGATCACCTGTCGGTTATGCCGCCGCCGTTGGCAGAAAAAGTTCCTGGCGTGCCGCAGGCATTTAGCGACGCGATTGCCCGCGCAATTTCAAAAGACCGCAGCGAACGACAATCGACGGCCGGCGAATTAGCAGTGCAGTTGCGAGCCGGGCTGGGCGACGGCGCAGAGGCCATGTCATCCGCCAGACCGGCCCACGTGCCATCAGGTCCAACCGGCGAGGCCCACACTCAAGGGACTCCAGGCGCGATCGCGACGAATTCGGACGTCAACGCGGCCACAGTGCTTACGAGCGAAGCGATACCAACTGCCGCTCCAAATGTTCCGCCTGTGGTTCAGGCTACAGCGCCGCAGCGACAGTCAGCGCCAGTTGCGGCTCCCGGCGAGATGCAGTCAGTCGTAACTGTTGTGCGGCCTCCGGCGCCGATAGTCGAACAAAAAAAATCGCGCGGCAAGACGCTGATTTTCGCCGGCGTGGGAATTCTGGCCCTGGTGATCATCGTCCTCGGAGTGGGTGGAGTTTTTGCGTTTAATTGGTTTCGCCCGAAAACTGTCGCTAACAATGCTGCGGTCACGAAACCAGCAAAGCCAAACAATAGTTCAACGGCGCCGGCGGCTACCGCGGCCACGGAGTTTGGTCGTTATTGGCTCGAGGTGCTGCCGAATGAACTTGCCGCTGAGCCGCAGCGCGTGGCTGGGAGTTCGCCCCTGGAATCCGGGCAGGCATTTAAGTTTCACTTTGCACCTGTTGAGGACGGCTTTCTGTATATAGTTGGACCGGGTAAGGAAAACCGGGCCACTGCGTTTCTCACAAACAAGCCGGCGCGCATCTCGGGGCTCGAATCCAACCAGGCTGCCAAGGGAACTGACTTTAGTTTTCCAAATGGAATTGAACATTGGCTCGAATTAGATAAGAAGGCAGGAACTGAAAACTACACGATAGTTTTCTCGCGCGAGCAGCTGACGACGCCCGCCTTTTTCGATGCGGAGGCAACCGGAAAACCGCTGGGCGATTCCGAGCAGAGTGAGTTCGACGACTTTCTGGCGAAATTCAAGACCGCCTCGCCGACAATCGAGGTCAACAGTAAGAACCCCGCGGATCCTTTCGTTACGGTAAAGGTACCGCCTTCAACCAGCGACGCGCCGGTTATCTTCGAAATTCGTATTCAGCACAAGTGATGCAGCCGCAGTCGCGCCCCAAAGGAATGCAATCATGAAATTGAGTACCGTCTTTTTTAGTTTGCTAATAGCGCTGGCCGGCGTTTCGCCATTAATTGCGACCGCGGTACAGGACGAAGACGTGCGCGGCGCTTTCATGACCACTCGGCCGAAAGTCAGTCCAAAACCAACGACGACCAAATCGAGTCGGCGCCGGCCCAAGCCGGTGGTATCGGGTAGTAACCCAAATGCCGGCCCCTCTCCGTCTCCCGTCACGCCGCAAAAATTAAACACCGCGCGTATGGGCTTGGGGCTTACGTTGTTCATGCGTGATTCGAATGGATTGGCAATCCGAACTGATCCGGCGCACGAGTTTGTTAAGGGCGATCACGTCAGGTTTTTGATTGAGACGAGTGGCGATGGTTATTTGTACGTCTTCAACACCACCGACGGCGGTCAACCGGTGATGATTTATCCCGACGCGGAATTGGATGAAGCGGGAAACTATTTTCAGGCCCACGTTCCCTTTGAGATACCGTCGAGTGCCGCGGCTGAAGAGCGATTGCGTTGGCTGACTTTCGACGCGCAGCCTGGCGCCGAGAAGTTATATTTTGTGTTTACCCGCGAACCGTTGAACGCAGTGCCGATCGAAGACGACCTGATTGCTTACTGCCGGGAGAATGGTCAAAAGTGTCCATGGAAACCTGGCGCGGAAGTCTGGCAAGAGATTCAGAAGGAAATGTCTGGTCCGGTAAAGGTCGCCAAAGCGAGCACGATGGGAAACAAGCAAACGGCCGCCGAGCAACGTGCGGTGACGCGAGGCATTGGTCTTAATCGAACGGACCCGGAGCCGTCGCTGATAATGCTCACGGCCTCAACGAACAAAAACATTTTGGTGGCCGCGGTAGATTTGGTTCACAAGTCGTAACCGTGCGAGTTGGTTGCAAGGTGGTGGGGAGTTTTCACGAGGAGCACGACAGTGAATTACGTTAAGAGATTTACCGGCGTTGTTTTGAGTTTGAGTTTATGGTCCGGAACGGCGGCATTCGCGTTTTCCGGAGGCCCGCCTATCTCGCCCGCCGCGCAACAAACTGATCAAGCTTCAACCGCACTGCACGAAGGCCGGCGTTTACTCAAGCGCGGCAAAGCTGACCTCGCACTCGGCCAATTACAAACCGCCCTCAACCTTTACACTACGGCCAACAATCGCAAGGGAGTCGCAGCGGCGCACAACGAACTTGGAGATCTGTACCTGCGGCAGGGGCAAAACAAAATTGCGCTCGAGCATTATCAACGCGCATATGAATCGCTCACCGGAGTTCTGGGCGAGGAACAGAGAAACGCTGCCGCTGCCGGTACAGCCGCACGCATGGTTCCGAGTACCAAAGCCGCCACGGCCGTTGATACTGCGGCGAGCGCCAGTGACACTGGCTTCAATACACAGTTGTTGCTCGCGAAGATTGGCGACCTGAACTATCGCTTGCGAGATATGCGAGCTGCCGCCGCTTCGTATTCGCTGATGACTCCCAAAAAACCTGAGAGTGTGGCGAAGAAAGCTGGTGGCTTGTTCGGCAAACTTGCGCCGTCGATTGTGCTAGGCAACGCGACGGACAGCGCCGTTGTAGGTTCTGCCGCAGGTGCCGTGGGCGGAGCTCTGGTGGCGAAGAACGAGCTGGATCAGTATCGCACCTCGATCATTTACATGACGTATGAGCTGGGCATGGGTCGCATCGCGTACGCCGAAAATGATTTGGAAACCGCGCGCAGACACTTTCAAAATGCTGCCGACGCGAGCAAAGGCGCGTTACCGGGAATCGCAAACCTTGGTCAGACACGACGCTTTCGCACCGCCGCTCGTACAAACCTTGCCGATGTGGCACTGCGTCAGCTCGACTACAAGAACGCGGTCAAACTTTATGAGCAGGCTGCGAAAGGTGCGCGAGACGACAAGCGTTTGGATTTGATGTGGCCGGCCCAATTGGGAATGGGGCGCAGTCAGTGGGCGCTTGCGGCACAGGAGAAGGACGCCAAAAAGTCAGTCAAGATGCGTGAAGCTGCGCTCGTAAGTTTTCGAGATGCGATCGCGACAGTTGAAACGTTGCGCGCCGGTAGTTTGCGAGCTGACGAATCGCGCACGATTTTCCTGAGTCAAATGAAGGATGTGTATGACGACGCGGCAAACGCGTTCGCCGAGATGGCTTTGTTGAGCGCTTCGGCTGACGGAGCAACTCCGAGCACAAAAGCGGAGGGGTTAAATGGTAAAGCGCTTGAATATGCGTCGGAAGCATTTCGGATCACTGAGCAATCCCGGGCGCGATCGCTGCTCGACCTGTTGAGCGAAACGAACGCAACACTTACTGAAGGAATTCCTGCCGAGCTTCTCAAACGTAAGCAGGACAACCTAGATCGCCAACAGGAAATCGCTGAGCAGTTGACTGGCATCGACGTGTCTCCAGATAGCGATAAGCGAAAGCCATCTGATCTGGAAGACGAATTGGAGAAGCTGCAGGCGTCGTTTGAAGAGATTGAAAATCAAATTCGCACAGCGAGTCCGCGTTATGCAAATCTAACCGCCGCCAAACCGTTGGGCCTGGCTGAAGCCCAGTCAACGTTACTTGATGAAAAGACTGCGCTCCTCGAATACAGTTTGGGACGCGACGCTTCGTATTTGTGGGCAGTCACGAAGGCTAAGGTTGCGCTTTACAAACTGGCCGATCGCGCTGCGATCGACAAGCTGGCAACAGACCTTCGGGCACAGTTAATCCCTTCGAAACTGCAACGTCGCATCGTTGGCATTGATGTGATGGCCGACAGTCAGCGCGGCCTCGGCGTTAGTGCAACACCGTTCGCTGAAGACGCAGCCGCGTTTACACAAGCGTCCAGCGCGCTGTATCAGGCCGTGATTGCGCCGGCGGCGGGCATGTTAGGTGAGAATCGCTTGCTAATCGTGGCTGACGGCGCGTTGAACTATGTGCCGTTTGAAGCGTTGGTTACCTCGGCAAGCGGCGCGGACTACTCATCACTACCTTATCTGATCAAGACAAACGAAATCATTTATTCGCCGTCAGCCTCGGTAGTCAGCGTGATCCGACAGCAGAACGCAAATCGAACTGGGCGGACGATGCTCATTGTTGCCGATCCGGTTTTCAATTCAAACGATGCGCGATCAAAGGGCGCGACGGCGTCCGCGGTTGCCGCTGGTACTCGTGGGCTCGGCATCCAAAGCGCACTCGCTGACGTCGCTGAGGGAAACTCCGTGCCGACCGATGCGAAGATGCAGGGGTTACCGCTCGCGCGTCTTGCCGGTACGCGCGTTGAAGCTGAACAGATCGGCAAACTGGCGAAAGCCTCGGGCGCGCAAGCCGATACCTGGCTCGACCTGGATGCCAGCGAAGATAATGTCGAGACGCGCGATATCAGTAAATATCGCGTGCTTCACATTGCCACTCACGGATTGCTTAACGCGGAACGTCCGCAGTTTACCGGAGTAGTTTTGTCGCTCGTCGGAAACAAAAGCGAGGATGGATTTTTGCGGACGGATGAAGTCTTTAATCTCCGGCTTGGCTCACCTCTAGTTATGCTCTCAGCTTGCGAAACCGGACTCGGCAAAGAGAAACGCGGCGAAGGGGTGATGGGCCTGACGCGCGCATTCATGTACGCGGGCGCGCCGACCGTCGGCGTCAGTCTCTGGTCCGTGGCTGACAAATCAACTGCTGAGTTGATGACCGACTTCTACAAGCGATTATTTGCCAGCAATGAGACGTCGGGATCGGCAGCGATGCGTGAGGCGCAACTCGCCATGATTTCAGGAAAGAAATACAGCGCCCCATTTTACTGGGCGCCCTTCGTGCTGGTTGGTGATTGGCGTTAGAACGTACAGCTGTTCGACATCAACGCGCTCAGTTTTTAAGGCTGCGTGAGGTGGGCGTTCCATAACGCGAGACTCGACACGATATCGGGTAGTGGCTGCTGTTTCTCAACTCTAAAATCGACTGATTCCCATATTTCGCAAACTTTCTTTAGTGGCATAGTGGTTGTTATCTCCAAAGCGGCAAATCGCTCGACCGACACTCGGTTGTGCATCGGGCGCAAAGTTGGAAGGAGAAAATTATGACAATCAAGAA